>JBOFQC010000660.1:0-3963 GCA_051660725.1 Thermoguttaceae bacterium | reverse complement strand
TATCTTACCTATTTTTTAATAAAAAGCAGTTTTTTTCTTAAAATATTCATTCGGGACACGAAATGTCCCAATCGGGACACGGTTTGTCCCGCCCCTTTGTTGGAGAGATAACTCTGACAGAGGCCAAAGCCCGTCGCGGAGTTCCGACTCTTCGGCGGGCTTTTTTTGTTGGTTAATCACCAGCTGTCCGCTAAACAGTCCGCTTACAAAAGAGAACCATGATTACAAGAACCTACGCCGCCAGACCGGACAGGAAATGCTGCATCTGCAAAGAAGCGAAAGCGGTCACCAGGGGAAACTTATTTTGCCAACCCTGCCAAGACGAACTAATTTGGAACTACAAGCGAACGCCTAAACCGATGCTCGACGTTGATGAACTCGACGAGGATGAACATCCTTTTGTCGAAAATAATGAACCCAAGATACGACTACACTTTTGCGATTACGGCGGGGCGGTTCCGAACCCGTTGCCCGGACCGAATCCGACACCGCCTCCGAAACCAGAAACGCTTACCGAATGGGTCAAAGAGAACAAACCTAATATCCCGGACACAGCAGCTTCTGCGTTGGCGTCATGTTACCAGTCGGCAGCGGAGGGGATCGAGAAGGGGACGTTCAAGACGCAAGCGTCTGCATACTCGGCACTTAGGGCGGCAACGCAAACCAAGATAAAACCGGAACTTTGGGGCGAGTTTTTGGATAAACTTGAAATGCAAATTACCGAAAAGTTAGCCGGAAGCACTGACACCAAGAAACTCGGCGAACTTTTCAGAGAGGTTGCGACAGGGCTTAACGTGACGCCAAGTATTACAGAAACAGTTGACATTCCGATTATAGATTCGGCAAAACCCTTGCCGACATCAGCGGATTGTGCTACTGGTGTCTGTCCGTCTACAACACCTTATATCAGAAGGAGATAAAGATGAAACGAAAATGGAAAATGAATTTAAACACGTAAGACAAGGCGATCCGCTTGTTATCCCGGCGTCAACTTATAATGCCATGCTGGACGCCGCGCAAGCGGTTCGTAACAGGAACATCATGCTTTCGCCACCCAGTCGCGGGTTCGATTCGCTGTACATTCACATCTCCAATGACACCGGGATTGATCTGTATAAGTTCGACGTGGTTGGCCTTGCTGAACCGATGGAAACTGGTGACGACGGAACTATCATTTTCAGCGGCGTCATCCCGCAAAAAGCACATCGCGGCAAGTTTGCGATTCTTCAGGCGGACGCTCCTGCTGATGCCATTGTAAGAGCCTGCGTACATGGCGTCACTTTCGCAAGACTGTACCATGAAGGAACAAAGGAGCCGACAAATTGTGATATAATCGACGGAAATACCAGCTGGCTCAAGTCACGTGGAACCACAGAAGTACTTTGGTCGCAGCCGGATACGGCAGAACGCTGGGCTGTGATACGGATCGGCGGCGGTTCGGGTGGCGGCACTATTTTTACCGGCAAGGTGACTGAGGATATAAAAGCGGGGCTGGACGACGACAACCCGAAACATGGTGGCATGGTGTTAGAAGACGAGGCGACTGGTGAGCAAGAACGCGCCTTTGCCGGGTTGCTTGAAGGAGATGAAACTATTCCCGTTGACACCCGTGTTGAGTGGGTAAACAGTCAAGGCGTCAACCGAATAATTAACGCAAGGTGTTTATAGCAAAGATGTTAGAAGTATACAGAAAGTGGAACCCGGTTCTTTCGCAGCAATGCGTCATAAACCTCGGCTGGGCAGTAACTAATGGCACCGCAACGGAAGAAGATTATCCCAACCGAATAAAAGTTTGGGACCTGCGTCCGTTCAAGGAACCTGGCATTGGTGTTCCGGGTATGATCTGGCGGCTTCGAGATTATACCGGGCTGCTTTACGGTAATGGCACCATTGATGAGACCGGTACGCTTGTGGGTTTGCAGGACGAATTCAAAACCTCGTACAATTACGACGGCTTTATGGTGCTTCAAATGGCGTGCCCAACTACACCGGACCAGAAAAACGATATATGGCCGCCTCGGCCTGATTTTGACAATCCGAAACTTATTCCTGATAAAAAAGATGAACAGCAGCAATAATTCACACATGCCGTTTCTGTTCCGGGACACGGACGGCAATAAAATTCTACTTTTCACACAAAAAGAGCCGACGAGTACTGTTTGGAAAATCTTTTATGAACTCCCGGACGGAACAGTAAAACGGCTCAATACTGGTTTTGACGAAGGCGTGATTGAATGCTCTCCAACCGCTTGGTGTGACGAAACCGGTTTTCATATATCGTTCGTGGCAGGCGATATAACACGCGAGCAGTACAGACTTTATAGGATGGACGGCGTAACGCTTGACACCCTTTCGATGCCGGTTGCGATGCGGGTTGCACGTACCGGGTTCGTTCATAAGGACAGGCTTGTTGCGGGTGAGATTCAAGACATTGTTCACATACATGACGCCACTGGTGATTATAATATCGAGATTCCCGGTGCGTTTTTATACCGGGTCTCTTACCAAAGTGACGCCCCTGATAAACTGCTGATTTCCGGCAGTTGGATCGGCGAATCAAGCGATGTGTTTTGTCTCGAATATGATTTGCGAACAAACGAGCAGCGGTTTTTGGAATGTGACGGCCTGCCCGCTTACAAATGTTGTATTCTGGGTGACGAAATTTTATACGCAGAAAAAACCGGTAATGATTTTGAAAGTCGCAGCATCAGACGTGCAAATCATATACACGGCATCACTTGTAAAATCGCTTCTAAAAATAGTGACAGCGTTTCTGATTCCGGGCTCCAGACTTCCAAGCGGTGTGGTTGTCGGCTTTCCAAACGTGAAAAGCTGCTCCACACCGGCGAAGTGAGCCGACCGTCTTGTATCGAGTGCGTTGATTAGCCGTGACCCCCAAACCAACCTTTTAACCTTCAAAATTGAGGAGAAAACATGATTCCAACCGCTGATATGGTAGGACTTTATTACGCTTCACGCGACCTTTCGGCACCGGAAGCGACGCCGCCTGACCGCTTTGCCGGTTCGGATTCCAGCTTGCTTGTTATTAACGTGCCGGGCCTGACGCAGCCGGACAACTTTTGGAATGGTGCCACCGGGTTCTTTTCTGGTGGAAGCACCACTGCTTCACTTCGTGGCGTGACTTTTCACGTGCGGAAATGGGAGTTGGCAACGAAAAAACTCACGCTCGCTTCCGCTTTGCCAATTGCCCCGGCTGGTGGTGACATATTCAAGCTGTTCAAAGGCGGAAAATATGCGTCCAATCAGGAAATCCTTTCCATGAAAATCTCCGGCAAGCAACCTGAAGTCGACCCGATTACTTGCGTGCAAACAACCGGTGTCACTGTCAAAAAGGCATCCGGATTACTCGGTGAAGGGACATTACAAATCTATTATGTCGCCACCACGAAAACGATTTCTATCCGCATGGGAACAAGCGGAAGTTATGGCCCGGAAGTGATTCTTACCGGAAATACAACAAACTTACCACTATATACAGCGGATTTATCCGGTTATATTCTCGTTGACATAACTTATGCAAGTCTGCGAGCCTCATCGGCTTACACCGAATCGCTTACGCTTTCATACCCGAAAGGCAACTTTGTGCCAAATTGTGAAGGCTATGAAACAAACGACGGGGTTGGCAGGACACGGTATCATCTTGCGGTTGTCAAAAACAAGTCGGTAAACGTTACCGATACAATGTCGGCTCTGGCAATCTGGACCGGCAAGCCCACTGGCACCACAAGCTATCCGACGACGACTTTTGCACCTTCTTACACGGCATCGCAGGCGATTACGGTATCAAATGCAAGTACCTGGCCGACACGTGGATTCTGGATTCGCAACCGCACCAAAAACGATCTGCGTTATGTCGATTACCGGAGCGGCAATACGCTGTATACTAAGCCGATTCTTTGGGGGACGCTGCAATTTACGAATGCAACTCGTGAAATCAAGCCG
>JBOFQC010000659.1:0-1992 GCA_051660725.1 Thermoguttaceae bacterium | reverse complement strand
CCCAAGGCATGAACGATCTCTTATGCCGCGATTTTTTTCATTCTTCCTTCCTAGGAAGGAAGAATGAAAATCACATTTCCTTTATCCTAACAACCTTTTTTTCCCTGACAATCACACCCGCTTCAATCATACAAGGCTTCGTCAAATAATCTGGACAAATACACCGCGATGTAGTATTATACACTACACCGTGAATAAACTGAGCTTTTCTAATTGTAATAAAAGTAGTATAATCAATTTCTTACAATTGGCAAGGATGTCAACATGCTGCGAACCGATTATCAAACCAAGGATCGTGAAACTTTTGATAAATTACGATACAGTTATCCCGACGAACGAATCATGCAACGATTCGAAATCCTATGCTTACATGCGTGTGGAAAATTTGCAGTCCAAACTACACGCTTTTCTTCGACGATCTGCCTGTTGCAAAGGCAAAGTGAAACGGTCAAAAATCGGCACGTTGCCACTAAACCGTGTTTCGGATAGAATGAGGACAGAACTCAAGTCAGAACTCAAGTGTGATTTGATTCTGACTCCAACCCTCGTACTCTTGAAAAATAATGAAACGCAAACGGACATCCAAGTATTTCCTCGCGGTTTTCGCCGTTCTCTTTTTCGTCATCGCGCAAACGCACGCTCTTGCTGCCGACCCAAACGTCCAAACACCAAAAGGCGTATGCACGACATTTATCAGAAACCCTGAAATTATCAGTCACAATGGGCAGTTGCCTGTCACGAGTTTTGCCAATCTCGTACAACTAGAAGCCGAAGTCGTCGATGGCGACACGCTTATCGTGACGGGCAAACAAGGCAATCAATTCAAAGTTCGGTTTGTCGCAGCTTTTGCACCTGAATATAATGAGAAAGGAGGAGCGGCAGCGACCGATTTCGTCAAAAAGCAAATCGCCGCAGCCGGTGGAAAAGTCGTCTTGTTTCACGACGGAGATCGGACAATCGACAAATACGGTCGCCAGTTGCGACTTGTCTGCGTTGTCAATCATCAAAACGAGTTGGTTTGTTTGGACGAACTGCTGATTCGAAATGGACTTGCGAAAGCCACACGCGGCGATAAGTTATACTATTCCTCCCGCCCCTACTTCCAGCAGATCACGCCGAAGAAAGCGTCGGATGAGCCGGACTTCCCGAATTACGATTTGAAATATCTAGAAATGATTGAGAAGAAGACAAAGCCGTGACACAACGTCCGCAGGTGCGAACTGATTTACATTCGGCAAAGGCGAACTCGTCGTTATTCCACAAGGAATGAATTGCACTTGGCACGTCCAATAATTCGTGCGAAAAGTGTCAAAAAGGTGACTCTAAAACCAAGCGTCGGTTGCTCCTTTCCGGCTTTTATTTTTCGTAACTCGTGTGAATTATCGCAACAAAATAAAAAACTGTGAAAAAACACATTGTAAAAAATTCACGCCAAAATGAGCTTTTACTGGAAGTACACCAAAAATGGAAACAACTTATTCGAGTTCGCAAAACAGTTATCTTTTGTCACGATATTCCAGACAAATTCCTATAATTGGAATCGAAGGGCAAAAGCAATTGAGTCAGTCGCGGGTGCTCATCGTCGGATGCGGTGCTCTCGGTGGAATGGTGGCACAAATTCTTGTCCGCGCAGGTGTCGGTGATTCCGCCATTTTCGATGCGCAAAGTTTTTTTGAAACAAATAATAAATGCAAAACAAAGAACGCACAAGAAACCGATGCAGCAAATCAAAAAGATGAAACAATGTTCAATCACCGAGGCGTTGTTGCTCTGATTGATTCGGATGTCGTTCAGTTTACAAATTTGCACCGGCAAATTATTTTTAACGAAGATGATGCGAAATCAGGTCGTTTGAAAGTCGAAGCCGCTCTGAAAGTCCTAAAAGAGGCGTGTGCGACCACTTCTATTGAAATTTTTCCCACTCGACTTGATGATACGAATTTATCATTGTTCAAGAAATATGATATAATAATCGACGCGACAGATAATTTT
>JBOFQC010000658.1:0-2831 GCA_051660725.1 Thermoguttaceae bacterium | reverse complement strand
CAAGAGGTTGCGTACATTGATTCACAAAAAATTGCACAGAAGTCTTAAAATATTGGTGCTTTATATCTACGGCATTTTTGACATTGGTGTGTAAGCTCACCTATTGACACGCCTGTAATTTTCTTATATTTTCAAGTGTGGCTTGAATTTCTATAACTTCTATTTTTTACTTGAACTCATGCGTACAACACTTGCGTTTCTGCTACTGTTTTTATGTGTCGGAACTCTTGCTGCTCAAGATAATGATTTTGCCCGGCGTAGTCTTCTTTCGCCAACCTGGGCATGGATAAATGCAGCATCCTCTCATTCCAGTAATCGTGCATTTATTAATGGGCAGAGTACAATTGTTTTCGCTCAGTTTTACCTGGCGTCACCGGAAGGTCAGGCGGAGTTGCAACTCACCGATGAGCAACGTGAAAAACTGGCTTATTTGAACAAGCCTTATGGTGACATTGTTTCTGATTGGTTTACGGAACGAATGGCTCAGGAAGGTTCGGAACTAACTCAAATATACAAAAACATGCGGGAAATGCTACCGCAAGATGATATTCATTTGGAAAAGGCAACCCCCGAAGAAATTGAAGAATACAAAGAAAAATATATGCAGCTTGCCGGCACTCCGGCTCAATTATTACATGATTCGCTTCAACAGCAAATTGAAAGCGTGCTGACGCCAGAACAAATGAACAAATTACGTATTGTTGAACTACAAGTTGGTGGGGGCAACATATCGACAGCGGCGTTTTTGGATCCGCTTGATCTATCCGACGAACAACGAACCGAACTTGAAGAAATTCAAAAAGAACGACAAGCCGAAATTGATCTGCTTTTAAATGAGAGTACGGAAGACTTTCTTGAAGAATTGTATAAACTTCAGGAAGTAATAAAGGAAATAGATAAAACTTCTCCGATGAAATCAAACGAAGAAGTTTCACAAACATTCCAATCTGCTCAGGACAAATTGAAAAATGACCCTGAGTGGCGCAAATATAGAGACGAAAAACAGTTGCCAAGAATGGAACGGCTTTCAAGTGTTTCAAAAAAGTATCGGGAAAAATATATGGATGTCTTGACGGACGAGCAGCTTGACAAATTTCAACAGTTGATTGCTAATAAGTCCGATGTTGTAAAAAAACATCTTGCACAATTTGCCAACAATGACACCAAGCCGTCTGATAACGAGTGGCGGCCCGGTCTCGGTTCTTGGAAACCCGGTGACGGAATGCCTGAAGAATTCAAGGAAGAACGTAAGACACGCCGCTTTCCAACTAAAACCGCACAGTAGCATATAACGATTCGAAAGAGCCGGGGACGAAGTGTAACGTAGTCCCCGGGTAAAACGGAAAGAATTCGCGCAAAACTCATCCGATGATCAGCACAACTTTATTTCCTCTTTGCAAAGAATGTAAAAATTCCTGTGAATAATCCACCAAGCAAGTAAGAAACAAACACGGTCACACCTGAAATTGCGGTAAAAACGAATAGTAGAAAATATAGTTTTACGAATACCTTTCCGGCTTCTTCGTTTTGTATCCAATTTGCTCCTCTTATCCAACTTGGAACTATTAAGCAAGCAAATAAGAGCAGAATTGGTGAAAAAATCCAAAGACAAACATTTAGCTCGAATGCGTTTTTTTTCACACTACGATCCGCCGGTTGATGGTGTATGTTCTTTGTCGGTGATACCTTTGCCAAAGCTAAATATAGTATAGCCAAAATAACGACGAAACAAATGAAGTACGATGTTAAACCAAGGTAAATTGTTTCGCAAATAGAAGTGCAAATTAAGAAAACAATAAACGTTATTGCTGTGTAATAAGGACGAATATTACGAAAAGTGTCTTCGTCAGGGACGGCATGAACCGAGTCGATTCCATACAATTTCCCGAAGTTGTTTTCATTATTTAATTCGGCTTGGTTTTGATTATCGTTTGTGAGTTTGCCATCTTCCAGAGAAGCTGACTCTTTATTATTCTCATCCGTATTATATTCGTCTGTTTTGTCTTTCAAAAAATAAATTGAAACACCTTTATACAAACCGTAACCGATGAACCATGAAAACACAACCAAGCTTCCTAGTTGTGGATGAATTTGAGGTGCAATCAACAAAGACGCAAAAAATAATGCAACAAGAATTACTCTAACAATAATTGGATGCATGTTTTACTCCAATAATAAAAGCAACAAGATTACCAAAAATATCTTGTTGCCAAAATCAATGTCGTACTGAATACCTGAATAATTTTGTGTTATATTTCCCGGAGCAGTCCCCGGGTAAAGCGGAAAAAATTCACGTAAAATTCATCCGATGATCAGCACAACTTTATTTCCTCTTTGAAAAGAATGTAAAAATTCCTGTGAATAATCCACCAAGCAAGTAAGAAACAAACACAATTCCACCTGTAACCGCCGTAAGGATGAGCATAAGAAAAAAGATAAAGCTCGCTCCTTCGTCTTTGATCCAATTTGGTCCTCTTATCAAATTTGGAATGATATTCCAAGCTAAGAACAGCAGAATAGGCGAAACTATCCATAGCAAAACGCTTAACACGAATGCGTTTTTTTCCGTTTTACGATTCGCAGGCTGACGATGTTCAGTCAATGCCGGTGACATTTTCATCCAAATGGAATATATTACCGCAATAACAACAATCAAGTAAGCCAAGTACGTTGATAAACCGTGAGAAATTGTCTCGCAAATACAAGAGCATATCAAATATGCAATAAACGTAATTGCCGTATAATAAGGACGAACATTACGCAACACGTCTTTAGAGTTGTCGGCACTGGCCGAGTCAACTTCTGCCAAGTGTCCGAAATTCCTTTCGTCA
>JBOFQC010000657.1:0-3895 GCA_051660725.1 Thermoguttaceae bacterium | reverse complement strand
GAAACATTATTAACACCAATTGCGCGTAATGCCTTAGCGGTCTGCGGAATTGAGAAAACGAACATTGTCTCCGGCACCGAAACCGGTGTTTTCGAATCGGTGATCGCTTTCTTCAGAGCAGTTTGCTGCTTGTCAAGATTGGTGCCAAGAGCGAAACAGAAAGCGTCGTCTTTTGTGCCAATCAACAAACAAAGGCTCTTATCGGCGAAATCGCCTGGCATTTGATCAATGTTCGGTATCAATGCCAACGGAGCAACAACGCTGCTTAATTTGTAACCTTCAAAAGTTGCGAAACCGAGTTTAACATTTTCCTTCGCAAAAGATGGGTCTTCTTTTTCAAGCAGTTTCGCGGCTTTTTCGAGCAGTTCATAAACTTTTTCGCCTTTGGCAACTCTTGTGGCGGCAAAGAATTCACCAGTGCTGAACCATGTGAACGCTCCGTCCATTTTTCCGTCATCAATTGCGGCTATTGTGAGTTCATTGATCGAATCAAGAAAACTCGTAGCAATTTCGAGGTCGTCTTCTTCGAGTTCGTTTTCAAGTTGTTCCTTGTAACCTTCAAACCAACCGTTAATCATAATACGATTAGCTTCTTTTTGATACTCCGGTAAGAATCCAACACCAATACAAGACGCCGCTTGTTTAGGATAGAAGAAGCCACCAAAATTCGACTTCGCATTTTTAATTTCCGAGTACAATTTTGCAATATCCGTCCCGGCCTTTACTTCACTATCAATTTCGAAAGAGACATCTCCGGAGTTGGGATCAATTGCGACACCTTCAACAAGCCATTTGCATTGTTCGAAAAGGACGTTAATCTGTTCTTTAACAGCACTGAACTGTTCGGCAGCTTCCGGATTCTGCATTGCGACGATCATTTCCGCCATTGCAATGTAACCGTTCAGGAGGTCTTGCGGTGCGTTTTCAAAGTCAATTTTTATAGACAGAGCATATTTTTTGTCGAGTCCGCCCAACAATTTTGTCGGGTCTTCCGGCAAGAGATCAGCGTTATCTTCCGGGAAGAAAACAACCCAGTTCTTTCGCTGTTCAAGCAAATAATTTCCGTAAGGAGTTTCGAGCTGGTACTTTCCGTCGGCCACTTTTTCAAAGTTCTCGAGCATCTCGGTAACATTCGGCACACCTTCTTCGAATTTAGTGATGTCAGTAATCGGCAAAAACAACATCGGCACGAATGTTTCATCATCCGAAAACAGAGCAAATCCCAACGGCTTAGTGTTGTCCGAACCTGGTAATTGGCCGAACATTGATTGAAACATTGAAAACTGATCACCTTGTCCGACCAGCTCCGCAATTTTCTTTGCCGAGTTTAGAATCTCAACGTAACTTGACACCGAGACCGTCAGAAACTGTTTCTGCTCAGCAGCATAGGTTGTTTTAGGAAAAAACGCGGCAACACTCAAAATCCCGGCCAATGCGTATACACAACCGATTTTGAACAAATTTTTCATAAATTTCTCCGAGGTTGAATTATGTGAAAAAGTGGAAAACATCACTAACACTATTATAGTAGAACATTATAGTAGCACCAGTACATCTGAAAAGCAAGAGGCACGAATAAGAATAAAAAATGAACGCAGGCATATTTTCGACCAATTAAATATGCGGCTTTGCGGTCATAAAAAAGAAAAGGTGCAAAAATTTCCCGTTGAATAACGAAAAACTTCACACCCAAAAACAAATGCTATACCGTTGAACAGTATATAAGCGTTTGCGGAAAAAACCTTTTTTACCGAGCAGTCGTTAATTAATCGCCACATCGGACGAAAAGAAAACATAAGCCCGCCCCGGTTTTGGATTAGACAACTTCCTTGAGCCCTTTGAGCGGTTTGATTTTGACGCGATAATGAGCTGGCTTGGCTTCACGATTAATGAATTCACCTGGTCTCAGCGGATTCGGAACGTTCTTCTTGGCCGGTTGAGCCTTAACGTACTTCTTTTCGACTTTCATAAGACCTGGCATTGTGAACGAGCCGGCCCCTTTCTTTCCGAGACTTTTCTTGATCTCTTCGCCAAGTGCTTCGAGTACATCGCCAACCTGCTTCTTGGTCAGGGTGGTTGTAGTTGCAATCTCTGCAATGATTTGCGTTTTGGTCAACGGCTTTTTGTCTGTTTTCTTCTCTACTGCTTTTGCCATTTTAAGTTCCTCCTTGCGAAAAATTAATTTACATCCTTTCGCACCTAACATCGGTGGAAAGTAAACGAACAGCCGGGGTAAAATCAACACCACAAACTGAATGGTGTATCTTTTCCCATGTTTTTCACTATTTTTCAAGAGGGAAAAGCCAAAATTCTGGAAAAAAAACGGAAAAAAACGGATTTTTTCACTTTTTTTGTCCCAAATACCTCGATTTATAGCTTCCCGACACCATTTTCACGCCAAAGTGCATCTCCGATACATCTCCAATCAATTAGACGAATTTCGCAATTGACAGGGGTTCAGCACCCTTCCAAGCGGGGTTCTACTCAACTGTTCGTAAAACCTCGTTGTGTCACTATTATCGGCATCCTCAAAATCCGGCAAAGGTAAATTAGCAGCCGTAAAATCATTTTCTCGGTTCCACGGACAGACCGCCTGACAAATCTCACAACCAAAAAATTTTTTCGAATAATCGTTGCCGAGATTCTTTTTAATTTCTTCCGGCAAAAAGGTTTCCGGGCCGTAAGCTCCAGTTTCCTTTGATGCCGGATATTCAATTGTCCAATAATTCAAACACTTTCTCGCGTCCAATTCGTACGGAGTCAAGGCTCCTGTTGGACACGCATCACAACAGCGGGAACAATTTTCACACACGTTAACCGTGTCATCAATATACAACGGAGCCAACTGTTCCGTTGTAAGTAATGCGGCAATGAAAAACCGACTTCCAAGTTTCTTATTAATTAGCATTGTGTTTTTGCCAATTTTTCCAAGACCGGCATTAACCGCAAATTGCCGTTCAAGAAGCGGTGCGGTGTCAACTATTCCCCGACACTTCCCATGTGGTGTCAATTCGCGGTGCTTTGCGGACAATTTTTTCAAGCGTTCCCGAATCCAGATGTGGTAATCGACACCAGCTGCATAAGATGCGACTGTAACACAAGTTGTACAATCTTTAATATTATCTTTGACGCTGCCCTGGATCACAGACTTATCACGATTCGCGAAGAAAATCGCACGAAGTTCTTCGTCCGATTCGACAACGGTTTGCACCGAAACGCCGAGCATTAACAGGCTTTTGACACCAGACAAGATAAAATCCGGATCGGACCTAGCTTCAGGATTCTTTGCCAGGAAATCCATGCCGGCGTGTTTGCCACCACTAATCCAATTCTCGTAATGCTCAAACGTACTCGGACGCCCAGCTTGTGCAACACCAACAAGCTCGAATCCAAGCTCAACTGCGTAATCACCAAGTTTTCGTGCAAGCTCTTTCATTTGTGGTGTCAGTTATAAGACGTTAGACAATCAGGATATTGATTCCAACCAAAGTGTCACTGGTCCGTCATTGGCAAGTTCAACGCTCATCTCCTGCTGAAAAACACCACATGCTGTTCGTATTCCGAGTTTTTGCACTTCAGAAACGAAATGCTCGTATAACGGCACCGCTTTTTCAGGTCTGGCCGCTTCGACAAAACTCGGCCTGCGTCCTTTTCGGCAGTCGCCGTAAAGTGTGAATTGGCTTACGATTAGCATTTCACCTGCGATTTCGTCCAGCCCGACATTCATTTTGCCAGCTTCGTCTTCGAAAATACGTAATGACGCAATTTTTTTTGCAAGAAATTCTGCGTCCTTCTCCGTATCGGTCTCTTTGACGCCAAGAAGTACCAACACACCTTTATTTATTTGGCCCGTAACTTCGCCGGTCTCTTTAAGTGTAACTTTCGCCCAAGCAAC
>JBOFQC010000656.1:0-1583 GCA_051660725.1 Thermoguttaceae bacterium | reverse complement strand
CATATCCGGAAACAACTTCTGCGTACACGGTCTGTTTGTTTATTCAGCGGCAATTGGAAGCGGTTGGCGTACCGGTTCGATTATCACCGTTTACAGAAAACGAGCGGATCGGGGAAGGTGACACCGTTGATTTTTGGTTCGTGCCCTGCCAGATAACCGAGCCGGCAGCTGATATTCACGCGATTTTAGGTGTCAACGGTTTTTCCGGTAAAGCCAGTCCGTATGTGGAATTGGCACTTGATAAATTGTCCGCTGCTGAGAGTTGGCCCGATATGGCGAATGAGCTGAAAAAAATTCACCGCTTATCTTACGAAGAAACAACCGTGATACCGCTTTGGCAGTGGTACGACCGGAGTGTTGAGCGGGTACAAGACGTTAGACGTTAGACGTTAGAAAAACAAGCCCAGCAGCCGGGCGATTCTTCAAGCTCGATTTTAATTGAATGTTTATTCGTGATGGTTTCAGGTCGCAACAGCGATTCAAATTGATTGGCAATATATTCGGCAATAAGTTCCGCTGTGGTGTTTCGTATCGGAAGCACAAGTAGATTTTCACATGTATTGCCGCGAAATTTTTCTTCATTTTCGGCAAGAAGTATTTTTCCATGTAAAGAACAGAGTATTCTTTTGAGAACATCCGAAGCGGCTATAAAATCTACGACATAACCAGCGGCATTTAGCGGCCCTGAAATTTCGGCAATTACCCGAAACTCATGTTCGTGCAGCGGCTCGAGTTCACCGCTTTCGTATTTAATGCCGTGTGAAGCGGTAAACGTAAGCTCCGGTTCAGTCAGACGAATTGTGTGTGGCATTGGAGGAGTTAGGAGTTAGGAGCAGTGGTTTCAGGGTAAAAGCCAATTGGATTTGTCGTGCTTTTCGAGCAGCTTGGATGTCGAAGCTTGAACGACCTGCCGTCGAGGCGTGAACGACCTGCCGTCGAGGCATGAATAGGTCGGCTCTTTTCCCGAGTTTTTTAATGTTTAATGCTGATTATCTTCAGCTTACCCTGCATTGGAAAACATGCAGTTTTTACCGAGCGACAGTATAAAACCGCTTTTACGCCGCTTGGGAATCTTCATTCGGTTCGGTGTTTAACGAAAAGACTTCATTTTCCAAAGCCGCGTTATTATTTGTAGCGTCTGAAGTTTCAGCGGTTTGGCTGCTTTGCCCGGCAGTGTCGAGTATCTCACCGTTTTCGCCGACATCAATAAATCTGACCGAGATTGGTTTTGACACGCCACTTTCCTGCATTGTTATGCCGTACATTGTGGAAGCGCATGCCATTGTTTTCTTGGAGTGCGTAATAATCAAAAATTGCGTGTGATCTCTGAAATCACGCAAAATTTTTGCAAATCGATCAATATTTCCTTCATCAAGTGCGGCGTCAACTTCGTCCAAGATACAGACTGGATTCGGTTTGTACTTGAAAAATGCGAGCAACAGCGCAACACAAGTCAATGTTTTTTCACCGCCACTTAAAAGCGAAACGCTTTTCAATTCTTTTCCCGGCGGTCTGGCGACGACATCAATTCCGCTTTCCAGAATGTTCGTTTCGTCCTCGAATTTCAGGTCCGCAAAGCCGCC
>JBOFQC010000655.1:0-3786 GCA_051660725.1 Thermoguttaceae bacterium | reverse complement strand
CCTCTGGCATTAGGCCAATCATAGGCAGCATGAGCATCCCCTTGACTAACTTTATAATTACACGCTGGTGTGTTCAAGCGGGCACCATCCGAAGGACAACGAAACGTTGAAAGCGGAGCAGTAAGCGGGTCGCGGAGTGTACGATCTGCACCAATTGCAGGGGCAACATTATTTGTGATAGCCCACGGTTGAGGCGTGTATACATAATCGTTATCGCCTGCTTGCACTGCCAATGACAATTGTGAGTGGAGTGCGTCAAATGCTGCTGTTTGTTCAAAATACGGCAAAAGACATGTAAAATAACTATAAACATCAATTCCATGCATTCTATTACCATCGCAAACAGAAGGATGCTTGTAATTCATCCAAAATTCATCCCAACCGCCGTTTGGAAAACGGTTGTTAGCATCATGAAACGTATGAACCGTCAAAGCTAACTGCTTTAAATTGTTGCTACATTGCATTCTTCTTGCTGCTTCACGTGCTGCTTGTACAGCAGGTAACAGAAGCGCAATTAGAATGCCGATAATAGCGATTACGACAAGAAGTTCAACTAGTGTGAAACCTTCATGTTTACCATCTACCCTGCGTAACATGGTTGTTACATTACCATTTTCATTTTTCATTTTTGCCTCCTCGTAAATAGTTAGGAAAAGAAATACTGACGAAGTGTCAGGATAATACATTTGATAAAAAACATATTAGGATATCTTGCATCGATATTATTGACTTTCGCGAAAATTTTGAGCTGGTTTCGTAAACAGTAGCTCACGCGAGTCTTCGACGTTTGAGACCCCGTTTTACTTCATCTGGAAAAGTCGAGTGTCAAATTTTTGAAAACGTCAGTAAATGTAGATGCGTTTCACAGACGCACCGGATATAAGCCACCTTTTTTTAACAAAAGCCGACTGATGCCATTTATTGGTCGTGGTATAATTTATTAGAAAAAACGTAAGACGAAGTTGGTTAGAGAACCCAAGAAAGAAAACAGGGCGTCATAACCGCGCTGTCCTCACAACCCCCGGCAAGAAGGCGAATACACAACATCAAACACAACGCCCGTACGGGCGCTTTGGACGTTGTTACATTTCCTGAATACTTGCCGGTATTTGTGAGGAACAACAATCGCTTACGCGAGAACTAATTATAGAAACTTAAAATTTTATTCTATTCGTCAGTAAAAGTCAGAAAAGACGTAAGACGAAGTTGGTTAGAGAACCCAAGAAAAAAAACAGGGCGTCATAACCGCGCTGTCCTCACAACCCCCGGCAAGAGGGCGAAACACACAACACCAATTCGACGCCCTTACGGGCGCGTTCGATATTGTTGCATTTCCTTATATACTTGCCGGTATTTGTGAGGAACAACAATCGCTTACGCGAAAACTAATTATAAATACTTAAAATTTTATCCTAAAATTTCAATTCTCCAAAAAATTTAAGGTGCCGTGCGACAATACTACTACTAATTAAATTGTAACATGTAACTTAGCAAAAGCAAGTCTTTTTCAAAAAATATTCATAATCAATGACGAAAACGTCAATACTATTTTTTATCTGTGCGAAAAAATCTTTCCGATCTATTAGTACTGGCACATTTCTTGAAATTGTGTATTTATCTTTAACCGCTCTAACTTTGTGGCGACAACATCTTAAAATTTAGAAGCGATGTCATGAAGGATTTAAATATACCGGAGCCAGACATGGGCGGGAACCTTGCTGCCGTTCAGGCGTAGGAGCTTCGCGTGAAGTGTTCCGCCTCCCGCGACCTGCCGTCGAGTCGTGAATCGGTCGGCTCTGTTCCCGAGTTATCCAATGTTTGGTTCTGATATTATCTTCAGCTAACCCAAAATTTGAAAACATGCAATTTATTCCGGGCGACAGTATAATTCATGTTTTTTACGCAAAAAATTATTCAAAAAGCACGGTGTTCGGGACGAAAACAATATCCGTGTTCGTCCCAATGGACGTTCATCGTGCAGCAATGTCGGCAAATTTTGTCTGCCACGTTTGTGTTTTGGAGGAAAGGTTACCTCTCCCTGCATGCAAACTGTAGCAGATCAAAAAGGAAGTATTTTAGTGAACAGGAACGCCAAAATTAAAATTAATCTTACTAATTGTGACACCACTTTTGAGTGAAAGCGATTGGCTAGAACCTTAGTACTCGTTTTGGTGATGACGTTTCGCAAAACCTTTCATTCACTAACTCAAAGTCTCGAAACCCATGAATCCCGGTCAATTCTTATTCTTAACCGCCGACAAACGCTTCGAGAAAATCCAGAAACTCAATTCGTTCCTCTCGCAACTTAACGCACTCGTCGATTGAGAAACATTCCGGTTGGACCTCGAATAAGTGCTCACCAAAGAACGCAAGTCGAATACCATGCAAACGTGATCGTAATTTGTTGTCTGCGACTTACCAATTGTTAGCGCGACGAAAGTTTTGGTATCAATGCCAATTTGGACAGGTTATTTACGCGCACCACCTAACTCAACATATCAAAAAACATTTTCGGCAAATCCTGCGCAATTTTAAGCGCTTTCATACCGGTTTGAATAAGAATTTGATACCGTGCAAGATTTGACATTTCTTCCGCAATGTCAGCGTCGGAAATTTCCGCTTCCGTTTTCTGGTCGTAGAATATTTGGGTAGTGTAAAGTTCTATCATTGCGGCGTTTTCTATCATTTCGGCTCCAACGCCGGCACGAGAAAGACTAACACTTCGGATCATTTCTTCGAGGTATTTGTCAGCCGCTTCCGCATCAGTTCGCAAATCAGCTTTGCCACCACTTTTCAGGTCTTCAAGGTAACGCGCCCAGCTTTTCGGCGGTAACGGCTCGGTTTCAGACTCGTCCGGTTCTTTTGCGGTTTCATCTGAATCTTTATCCGAATCTTCTTTCGTTTTATTGGTTTCGTTTTCCGTTTTGTCTTCTTTATCCGTCCCTATTTTGTCTACCTCTGACGTCAAGGCAAATTTCGCAATATCATCAGTTAACGGAGAATCGTTTTCCTTTTCCGCTACTGCCGGAACGGCCAAAAAACTTTGCTGACCAAGAAGAATCTGGTTTTTAATATCTTCGCTTTCGCGCGGCGGAAGTATCACAGGAACCGGCGCTCCAATTGTCGGCATCAACAGCATTTTTTCTGCTTCCGCTTTTGTATAATTGGTAGCAAGATTTTTTCCTGCACTTGTTCCGCTACTTGCGTAACCATTTGCAAACTCGGAGAAAATGGACTCCATTTTTTTCTCCCGAAACGATTTTTCTTCTTGCCGTTCTTGCGGTAACTCAATATTTTTCACATTCAGCATTGCCTTGCTTCTGGCAAAATACATTTTGTCCGCATTTTCTTTTTCGCGTTTAAGTTTTTCTTCGAACTCTTTGCGCTTTATTTCTTTCGCTTCGGCTGCAGCCGCTTTACGCTCTTGTTCTGCAATTTCAGCTGCTTTTTTCTCCTCTTCAATTCGTTTCTGTTCAGCTTCTTGTTCTTTTTTTGTGATTAAGGCAGCGAGTTCTTCTGCGGAAACGTTAATTTGTGCCGATTTTTCTGATTCTAGCGGTTCGGGTGATTTTACGCATTCTACAGTCTCCGGTGAATTAACCGCATCCGCAGGCATTGCGGTTACTGCTGATTTTGCGGCTTCCGTTGTCTTTGCGGCTCCAGCTTGTTCTACTGATTTTGTTGCTTCGTAAGGCTGAATATTTTCCGAAAGACTTAACAACACGCTATTCAGACTTTCGTTTATTTTTTTATGCAAAGAGTTGAAGTCGGTTATACTTTCAGTTT
>JBOFQC010000654.1:0-2174 GCA_051660725.1 Thermoguttaceae bacterium | reverse complement strand
CCTGTAACTCATTCAAAGACGGAAACGGAACCGAAATTTTGGCAAAAAACCGGTCAAGCTGCGATTCCGGGAGCGGATACGTCCCCTCCATTTCAAGCGGATTCTGCGTAGCCAGCACAAAAAACATACCGGGCAATTTATGCGTGACACCACTTACGGTAACCGAGTGCTCCTGCATTGCTTCGAGAAGAGCGGACTGGGTTTTTGGTGTCGCGCGGTTTATCTCGTCCGCTAAAACAATATTGCCGAAAATCGGGCCGGGCTGAAACTCAAATTTCTTACCATTACCAGGATGTCCGGCCAGAATATTCGTACCTGTCACGTCAGCCGGCATAAGGTCGGGCGTAAACTGAATCCGTGAGAATTTGCCCGACACGGTTTCCGCAAGTGTTTTGACAAGTAACGTTTTGCCAAGTCCCGGCACTCCTTCAAGAAGTACGTGACCGCCTGCAATCATTGCGATTATGACATCACGTATGACACCACGTAGCCCAACCAGAACTTTGGCGAGTTCGGCCTCCAGTTTTCGGACATCAGATTGAAAAGCGGCTATTTTGCCACGAAGTTCTGTTTGCTTCATTTGTTCAGTGCGGCAAGCCCTCCGAGAGAAGTTTCACGGTACTTTACGTTCATGTCACGGCCGGTTTCCAGCATTGTCGCAACAATTTCGTCGTATTTTATCCGGTGCGTTCCGTCAGACAAAACGGCAAATTCTGCAGACGCGAACGCTTTCACAGCTGAAAGAGCGTTTCTTTCAATACACGGTACTTGCACCAATCCACGTACCGGGTCGCATGTCAAACCGAGGTGGTGTTCAAGTCCGATCTCAGCGGCGTATTCTATTTGTCGGGAGGAACAGCCGATTAATTTCGCAGCGGCAGCGGCACCCATTGCGGCGGCTACACCGATTTCACCTTGACACCCAACTTCTGCGCCGGAAATTGAAGCGTTGGTTTTTGCCACGAGTCCGAAAAGACCAGCAACGGCAAGTGCGGTGATTATCTGCTTGTCGCTGAGGTTAAACATCTGTTTCGTTACCTGTAAAATCGCAGGCAAGACACCACATGAACCGCAAGTTGGCGCAGTGACAACTTCACCACCTGCTGCGTTTTCCTCGGCAACTGCCAATGCGTAAGCGAAAAGCAAAGCATTCGGTGAAAAAGCGTTATTACTCATAACTGCTCGCGCGTGGTACATGCTGCTTTTTCTCGTGAGTTTCAAACCGCCGGGCAACACCCCTTCTGCGCTCAAGCCGCGTTTGATAGATTTTTGCATCTTTTCCCAGATTTCGGACAACGAATCAACAATGTCGTCTCCTTCGTGTGTCAGAATATAATCCCAGAATCCGCCCCCCGCGCTTTCCAAATGGTGCAGAATATCTGTAATATTTGAATGCGGGTACACTTCCCCTTTTTCAAAGCTGAACGGAATCCGAACAAGTTTTCCGTTAACCGGTTCCGCGAGTTCGCCCCCCCCTGTACTGTAAACTTCCCAGGAAGCGAGTTTGTGCGAATTTTCGCCGAACGCTTCGAAAACCAGTCCGTTCGGGTGAGCGGGCAGAAACGTGGTCGGCTCCCAATTTATCGTTGTCGGAACCGGATGCAAAGCTCTTGTAATCGCAGCGTCCGTTAAGTGCCCTTTGCCAGTTGCGGCCAAACTTCCGTAAAGAGTTACACGAAATGAGGTTGCGTCCGGAACACGTGCTGCAAAAAGTTGCGACGCCCGCTCCGGTCCCATTGTGTGGCTGCTTGAAGGTCCGCGGCCTGACTTGAATATGACCCTGATTGACTCCATGTTTTTATTGTTTCATTATTTGTAACCGTTCGCGGTTTTTTAAGGAGTTAGGAGTTAGAAGTTAGGAGAGATTTTCGATAAGCGTTGAGTAAACGTCCAATTTCTTCGGATAAATCCCACATAGACGAATCATTGAAATATCCTAAATCCTTAGCGAGAATGAGGTAATACCGACATTCTTCCAATGATCCCTCGGCAATGTTCAACATTCTCGCCTTGTCTAGACGGGACTGTTTTCTGAATCCCTCGGCAATGTTCGCAGGAATTGAAACAGCCGCCCGCCGAAATTGTGACGTTAAACCGTACAATTTCTTCTTTCGGAAAATGGGAGCGTGTCACCGTATACACTTTCAAAACAAATTGGTGCGATTTTTGCCACA
>JBOFQC010000653.1:0-2010 GCA_051660725.1 Thermoguttaceae bacterium | reverse complement strand
GCCGACTACGAATGGTTCGGAAGTTGGTGAGTGTACCACCAAGCCAACGATTGCTCACAAACGGCATACCGCAACGGCTTGCTTCAGTGGAAACCGGTTCCGAGGCCTGACGTTTTGTACCGACGAAAAGAATCAGACTACCTTGAGCGGCAACCTGTTTGAGATATTTTCTGGCACGAAGAATACCTTTTACGGTTTCACGAACGTCAATGATGTGAATGAGTTTCCGACGTCCGTAAACATAAGGACGCATTTTCGGATTCCAGTGACTAGCACGGTGACCGAAATGGACACCAGCGTCAATAAGAGCCTGGACTGTTAATTCTTTTTTTTGCGGAGGAGCCTGTTCGACTGCGGCTGGCACATTTTCTTCAGTAGACATTTATATATTTTCCCTTTCTCGCTACCTCTCGGCACATCGAACGCACCGTTTCGCTTACCATTTCTGATTGAACGCAAGGTCGATTTTCGACGTTTAGGTCGGCGAAGAATCCGGTCATGTAATTTGGGACAAAACTCTACCGGACCGTTACGGCAGAAATCCCGAGAAAAACAGGATAGTAATTTTACTTGAAATACCACCCCTGTCAATGCCGTACTTGAAGTTAATTAATTAAAGGTTGATTAATATTAATACTGCATACCCGGGGACTGCGCTGCACTCCGTCCCCGGCTCTTTAATCATTCGTAGAGCGGCATGTACCGGTACGGGACCTCAAGAATCATAATCGCAAGAGCGGTGTTCAGAAGCCGTCCGCCAGCGTCGCAGTACGGGTCGGAATAATACCAGCTTCCGGTTTCGTGACCTCGCATTGATTGCGTTTGCACCAGAAAATCTCTCGCTTCCGAGTACCAACGGTTCCAGGCCGACCCGCCGTAATGATGAACCGCAAGCGTTCCGTAATAAGTGTAATACAAGTTGCAATTTTTCTGCGACGTCATTTCCCGGGTTTCCGATTTTAACGGTCCCCACTCGTCGAGCAATGAAATACCAGCGTCAAGCGGTTTGTTGCCCGGCTTTTTTCCTAAATACATATTAAGCAAGTGCCCAATTGCAGTACAAGTGTATTTCGAGTTGGGAAATTTTCCTTCTCGCTGTTTTCCTTCCCGATCAATGTAATTCACCGGTAAATAATTGAATCGGACGCCGTTGTCATATTGCGTCGTGACCAAGAAATTCTCAAGGTTAATCAACGTTGTCGATTTCACTTCCAACCCGGCAAGTAATGCACTTTTAAGCGCAATTGCCTGCCAACCGGTTACTGACAAGTCGCCCGGCATTTCGCCCGCTTTGTAACGCCAACCACCACGAAACGGTTCCCGCGTGTTTTGGCCGTACTCAATGTAACGAATCGCGTTTTGGGCTGTTTCGCGTAATTTTTCCTCAAAATCACGGCCTCGCTTATCTTTTGCTTTGCCGCGAGTCATGCCGTACGCTTCGCAAAGCGCAATTGTTGCCAACCCCTGTGAATAAAAGCCGTATTCGCCTTGCTGCAAATTTGCGCCAACTGACATTTCGACGCAGTTTTTGGAATCAAGCATGAACAAAAGCCCTCTTTCGACCACTTTTTTATACTGCCCGTCAAGATGTGTGTAGCCTGCTCCGAAAAACGGCAAAAGAGCCAAAGCCGTTGCAGCGGTTCGACTTGTGTGCGGACCCGGTTTCGAGCAAAGTCTGCGTCTTCCGCATTCGCCGAGTCCGAAGCTCCAGCCGCCGTCACTTTCCTGATGAGCGGCAAGCCAACTTAACCCGGCTTCAACGGCTTCTTCACTCCGGTCTGTTGGGTCGCCGGGGCCGCCACGCTTTCCACGCCCTTCAGCATTTCGGAGTTCGTATCCGCCCCCGGTGCGGTAATTCTGCAGCAATTCAGTCGATTCGGAAGCGGGATCAGCTACGGGGGCGGTTGATTCTGAACCCGGGTTACCGCTGTTTCCCGGCGTTTCATTAGTTTTAATTTCTGTCTGCGTACTGTCTGGTGACGTAACCGTATTCGGTTCAGTTACCGGCTC
>JBOFQC010000652.1:0-2312 GCA_051660725.1 Thermoguttaceae bacterium | reverse complement strand
AACGAGTTCGTTCCGGTCGAAGTCTACCAAGCATTACAGGCGGTGCCAAGGCTTACGAAAGGCCGAACCACAGCAAGGGAATCGGCACAAATCGAGCCGGTTCCAGATGCGATTCTGAACAAGACCTTACCGCTCATGCCGCCGGTTGTCGCGGACATGGCCCGAATCCAGAGGCTTTGCGGAATGAGGCCGCAAGAGGTCTGCAATATGCGGTTTTGTGACATTGACCGATCCGGGAAGGTTTGGCGTTATGTACCGTTTGAACACAAGACCGAGCATCACGGCAAATCGCTTACCAAAGCAATCGGACCGAAAGCCCAAGCGATTTTGACCTCGTATCTTATGGAAAAGGAATTCGAGCCGGAAGAGTTTCTGTTCGCTCCGAATGATTCGGAGATTGGCCGCAAGATCACCATGCGGCAAGCTCGGAAGTCGAAAGTACAGCCGTCACAAATTGCCCGCTTCTGTAAGATGCCGCATTGTTCGCAATTGCCAGCTGCTACGTATCGCACTCTTTCTACTAATGCTGTCCCATGAGAACTGCAAAAATAAGTTGCTATTTCTGTGAATATATTTTGGGGAAACCCTGCATAAGAAGTATTAGATCAGGGATATGGAAAGAATCGTTCTAAAAAATCTATCGGCAAAATTATTTTAGTCTCCAGTCTCGTGAATGACAGTAGCTGTTCTACCCAAAAGCAGATTTCTTGTTATACGATTGCAAGTGGTGTCATGTTGGAATTTCATGCGTGGGAATTTGTCATAAAATTATCCGACTCTCAACTTCTTGTACACATTGAAAAGAACTACGATTGTCGCAAAAAAAGCAGCAATCAGAACTGTCGTCAAAATAAAATATAGGACACTTTTGTATAGATTTTGTGATATTTGTCTGAGATAGTCTGTAACTTCTGCCACTTTATCAAAAAAAGTTGCTACAAAAAAACTCGACATGATAAAAAAAATGGCAACAGGAACCAGTAATACGAGCCAATAAAACCAGAGTTTCCACCATGCCCGCATATTACCGTTTCGGTCAATACTATACTCCGCAACAGAAAGCCAGTATCGCGTTGATTCTGCAGTTTTTTGTAAATGTGTCATCCGACTAAAATTCTCATGAATTGCCGGAAATGGCAATGGCTTTGGATTAAATACAGCCAATACGGAACCGATTTGTAGCAATACGCCCGGCTTTTTTTCTACTGGAAGATTCTCTTCAAAATTTGGCGGAACTTGTTCAGTCATTGTTTCTTCCATGATTATTGTTATCTTTCGGAGTGTGTAAACCGAGTGAAATACCAACAACAAACCCGATAATAACGAAAACAATGCCAACAGTTACAAGTGCTGCAACTGTGAATGTGTGTTTATTTGCAGTGCTACCTCTCTGATTTTCCAACTCACGAATATTTTCTCGCAATGTGTTATTGTCATTTTGTAGTTCTGAAATTCGAGCTTGCTGTTCTGCGACTCGCTCACCAGAGGACTGACTATTACCCTCGCAGCCACCGAAGCAAGGCAGGAATAACAATAACATCACTACAAGAAAAATTGAATCTTTTTTTGACGTATGCATTACTTGCGAAAAAACTGGAAAAAACGAATTAGTACGGATAACTCTTTGAGCGTAACAAAATTTTCGCGAATTGCAATATAAGGGAAAATTTTTATTTTCGTTCGGGTTCGGACTCCGGAACTCTTCTGCTTATTTTCTCCATTTGCTGTCACTCTAAACACTGTTTGTTACATTTGACACACGTTTTGTTACGCCTACCCAGTGAAGAACAAGCCTCACCATAGAAAAGCCAAGCCGTTCGGAGTTGATCCATTATCGAAGGAAGCTGAATAAGCATAAGTGGACACGCGGGGGGCTGGGGGGAAATTTTGGTCTGCTGGCTGCGTTTTTTATCCGCAAGGATAACAAAAAAACGCGAGCGTTTTGTTATATGGTATGTTTGAGTTAAGCTACTTAACTACCCTGTTTTGGTCACACCAGCTTCGGTGCTTAGGGGTCTTTATCAAAATGTAGGTGCTTGATTTTCCGTATTTACTTCCCTTTTCTTTTACCTTGATGCACTCTTTTTCGATTAGCTCCTTGAGTGCCTTCGCGATTGTTGGCCTGCTGAGTCCTGTATTGCGTTCTAATCTTGAGTAAGATGGATTACATTCATTAAACATGTCGCAATGTTCCCATAATACGTAAAGTACGAAACGTCCGTTGCTTGAAATATTTTTGCTTATGGCGTCAGTAATTACGAACCGTAATGCGTCGAAACGTATATTTGAAGTGTTTTGACTCATTAAAATCC
>JBOFQC010000651.1:0-4433 GCA_051660725.1 Thermoguttaceae bacterium | reverse complement strand
CAGCAGTTTGACGTTTTCAATTGGATTTTCGATATTGTTCCTGATGAATTGCGCGCAATTGGCGGCGTCGACTACTACGATTACGGTGACTGCTGCGATAACTTGACGGCTCTGCTTACGTACAACTTCCCAAAAGGGAAAGTACGTGGCGTCAGTCGGGTTTGGACAACGACTTCGTGTGCCGGCTCGCTCCCATTTGAGCACATTTACGGTGACAACGGGTCCGTGCAACTTTCGCAAAGTGAAGAGTATTTCAAACTTTACGCCGAACCGGGAAGAGCGACTTGGAGCGAATTTGTAAGAAGCGGCTATCTTAAAAAAGCAAATACAGTTGCGGAAGGTGAAGATCCGAATCTTGTCAAAGTTCGTGAAACCGGTAATATTGTCCCATATAAACTAACAGTTGATCGGCCCAGTTCGTTATTGAAATTACATCTGGAAAATTTTGTTCAGGCAATTATAACAGCGGGCAAAACTGACACAGTAAAATTAAACTGTCCGGCTGATTCCGTTTTGGCGTCACACGACACTGCCTGGAAAATTGACAAAATTGTTCCGTAAGATATGCCACAAACAAATTGACTTTAATATGTTTTGCTTTAATCCCCTATTATGAAAGGACTTGTACATGCAAATTAGTTTTCACACAGATGCTTTTTGTTCGGTTTTCTGGACATTTGAGAAATGCCTTCAATGGGCAGAAAAAAATGGAGTGCATAAGATTGAATGCGGTCTCATTGACGGTGTCAGTTGGATGCACGGATTAGGTTATTTACCTCACCTTTCGATAATAGATGACCCGGTAATAATGCGTCGAAAAATGGAAAAGTACGGTGTCAAGCTGTCACAAATTGACGCCGCGTTTCCGCTTTCTGGAAAAGACGGGCCGCTTTACGGTGTGCCTTACGTTATGAATGCCATTCGTTATGCCAAGCTGATCGGCTGCCCACGTGTTTGCACAACAGACGGACTTTACAAGCCGGAAGGGCTTGAGGATGACGAAGCAATGGCTTTGATGAAAAGAAGTTACGAACAAATAATCGAAGTAGCCGAAGCATATGATATTGATATCACAATTGAAATTCACGGCTATTTCACTAATAACATTGATAGACTCGGACAAATGCTTGAATTCGTGAAAAGCCCACGACTTGCTTTGAATCTTGATACCGGCAACTCATTTATTGCTGGTGGAAATCCGGTTGATTTCGCAACTCGTTACGCCAAAAAGGTGTCACATGTTCACATTAAGGATGTATCACACGAACTGGCCGAAAAAGCTCGCGGAAATGATACCGGCATAGCGATGAGTCACTCGGCAATTGGTGACGGTGTCAACGCTGATAATATCCGTAAAACTCTGGAAATTCTGCATGCTGCTGGATTTGACGGGCCGATCAGTATGGAGTGTGAAGGTCAGGGCGGGCCGTTGATTGAGCGTTCACTCGCCTGGATCCGCAAAACATTGAAAGAACTCGGTATTCCGGAAAATTGAGTTCATTATGACTTCGTGTAAAAACATATCACGATTTGTGTTTTCAGATGAAATAATGGCGACAACTTTTTCGGTACACGTTGACGCCACACAAGGTGACGCCGAACGAGTGCAGGCTGTTGCCGAAGAAGTTTTCAGCCAGATCAAGCATTTGGAATCACTTTTCAGTTTTTACCGTGAAGACAGCGAAATCTCGCAAATAAACCGCTTGAAAAAGGGCGAATCATTACGTATTTCGCCCGAGACTTTTCAGTGTCTGACGTGCGCAATTGCCGCTTGGAAGAAAACGCAAGGTCATTTCGATGCGGCATTCAGGTCAGACGATTTTGGTTCGTTTGCTGGTTACATTGATTCTGAAGAGACACTCACCCCAGCCGAAAACCTGTATTTAGCCGCACCGCTTTTTTCACTGCATAAAAAACCGTTACGGGTGATTTCTAACTCGGAATCGCTAAAAATAGACCTTGGCGGTATCGGCAAAGGCTTTTCACTCGATTTCGTTAAGGAAACGTTACTATATCACGGTTATCCGAGATCACTTCTTTGTGCGTCTACCAGTACGATTTTGGCTCTTGATTCGCCGTTTGGAGAAGACGGTTGGAAACTCGTGCTCGAAACAGATTCCGGCGAAAAATCGGTCAGCCTGAAGAACATGGCAATAAGCTGTTCAGGCAAATCAGCTCGCGGTGAACATATATTCGACATTACGCAAAAAGAGTTCCGCACGGTGTCACAACGTATCTGGGTTCAAGCAAAAACAGCAACGTTTGCTGACGCTTTTTCTACCGGTTGCATAACGATGACTTCAACCAGGTTGTCCGAAATGACCAAAAAAAATACTGCGGATAAATTTTTATTTATACCACAGTAACAATATTTGAATCCTTATAAAACTACGGTACGCATAAAACATACCGTAGCAAATTGCATGGGATTACGGAGTCTTGGACTCGCCACCTGAAATTGAACCTAAAGCACCCCAAGTACCATATGGACTTGCGCCACCCGTCGGTTGAGGTAAGGTTAAATTACCGGTGTCAATTGTTTCGGAAATAAATCTTACGCTTCCGTCCAATAACGCGCAGTTCACACCACCGGTATGGTTACTGCTGGCAGTGAAGATACCATTTCCACCATCAAAAGCATATCCAGAAGAAATACATGATGGGTGGTTTGGTGGCATAACGGTATTAAATCCTGTATATGCAATACGTCCGTCAGTTACTCTTCCACCTCTATAATTATAAACATCACCTTTCACAGAGTTTCTCGAACTGGAATCACCAATTAATGCAAGACCGCATGCAGCGTCTGGGTTAACTTCAATTGCAGCAACAGCAGAAACAACAATTGTTCCCTTAAATCGCCTATTACCGGCACTACTCTGAACGACAGCTTCTGACATCCCAACGGTGTTACTCAACCCATCCGAGATACCTCCAAAAGAACGCCATTTGTACTGAGGAAACGGAGCGCGTGATTGGGCAAGCGGTGCTTGGGAAGCCCAACGGTCATTACCGCACACTTCACCATTCCAATAGATTGAGTCACCGCGTGACGTCATATAATTTGAGTTCATGACAGGACCATAACCGTCAGGAATGGTAGAAGTAGGATCTCTCGGATCGGAGTTGGTTCCACCATCTGAAGGGCACTTAAAGGCGGAGATATGTCTGGTTCCAGCCCACGGATAATCATTCCGTCCCCCGTAATACTGTCTGTCGAAAGTTGAGCTAAGCGTGGCATCATAAATTGCCTGTTGTTCAATATACGGGCACAGGAAGAAAAAAGTGCTCCAGCTTAGTACATGACGTAAAGTTTCTTCATCGTTTGGATCGGGCGTGAATTGCGGACCTTGACCGGAAGCTGCCGGCAATGAATTATACGCGTCGTGATAATTATGAACCGACAACGATAATTGTTTTAAGTTGTTAGAACATTGCATACGTCGTGCTGCTTCACGAGCTGCTTGCACAGCGGGCAACAGAAGAGCGATTAGAATACCGATAATCGCAATAACAACTAAAAGTTCTACGAGAGTAAAGGCTCGTTGTTTATTCCCTTTCTCGGCAACTCCAAAGAGCTTGCTAAATCGGCAAACAAGACTATTTTTCATCTTAAACCTCCAAATTCTGTTAATGTGAGAGCACAAAACACGGAAAATAACCGAATTCCTGCTTCAAAAATTATAGCATAAAAATTCCGTGAACAATGCAGGAAAATCAATACTGAACGGTATTTTAACACGGAATTTACTGCTTTGCAATAGTTTTTTCAAATTATACCGGAGCATCTGCTAAATTTTATCCATGTTTGCTCCGGAACCCTTCTCGGGAAGTACAACGGCTAGCAGGGCTCGGCGGCTAACAATTATTGCGCCGGGCAATTTATCCTGAACTGCAGATACCTCGGCGGCTAACACGAAATTTAACGAATTTTTCCCGAAAATTTTTAAATTTAATTGCCAAACGCCGAATTTTTTTTGTTCACACTCGCACTTCTCCGATTTTTTAAAGTAAAATGTAATTATAGAAAATAGTTTATTTTAGCTTATATTTTCAAAAAACGTCTATTAATCTTTTTTCACAAAATACGTCTGAGAATCTGGAAAAATCGTTTTCAGACGTTATTTTCATGAAAATAGATAAATCTAGATGCCACTTACTTCCTTTCCCCTGTCAAAAATGAAAAAAACTAAACTGTTCCTACCATTACTGTTAGTCGTCGCGACTGTTATTTTTTGTGAATGTTACCAAGCATGCGCATGTACCAATCTTTTGGTAACCAAAGGAGCCTCCGTTGACGGCTCGGTTATGATTACGTATACCGCTGATTCAGCAGGCTTTTACGCCAAACTTGAGCTTTTTCCTGCTACCGACCACAAGCCGGGTACAGAAATCGTTATTCCTGCAACCGAACACCGACCAGAAGGTAAGTT
>JBOFQC010000650.1:0-2109 GCA_051660725.1 Thermoguttaceae bacterium | reverse complement strand
CATCCGCTGCTTCTGCTGCTGCCGCTCACGGTGCTAGTGCCGCAAGCGGAATGGGTGCTGACGGCGGTGAGTACAACAACGCCAATGCCGGCGCATCTGCCCCTCCGGAAGATGACGCAATTGACGCTGAGTTCGAGGTCAAGAAGTAATATGTTACACTACCAAGTGTAAATTTGTCGATTATGTTTTGTCGCTGATTTTGAATTAGCGTGTTGAAAAAAACTGTCCGCCCCAACAGAGGGCGGATTTTTTTATCAACATTCGATAAATTTTTACCGATACCCCTTTACTGATAATATTTTAGTGATAAAACAATATCGATAAAAATTTACCGGTTTCGTTTGTAAGCGAATCAGATGTATATTTGTCAATTCCAGTTAGCAGTTGATCTTGGACCAGTGTTTAAAACCGCATAAAGTCCGCAATATTAAGCTATTTGTGATAGTGAAAGACATAATACCTGTTTGACGGTTGGTAGGCGACTTTCTCCGAAAGTCGCTCCAGTTTCGGAGAAACTGGACTACCTTTTTGGAGCTTCGACTCGATAATGCAAGTAATTTTTTACAGGCAAAGCTGGAAAAAACACTATTATTTACATAATTTTCCGAAAAAATAAAACCTTAACATAAGTCCCATTAAACCTAAATTAATTTCCCAAGAGAACCCAAGCAAACACCCCAAACATAAACCCTAAAAATTGGAGCCAAAATTATGACTAAAGAAAAAAACAACGCACCCGTAAACCCCGCAGCTGCCGATGCTGCGAAGCCTGCAAACGAAATGAAGCCGCAAAATGCGGTTTTATCGCAGGACGAACAGGATCGGCAACAACTCGACGTGGTTATCTCGAAAGTACAAGAAGCCCAGCAAAAGTACGCGAACTTTACGCAGAAACAAGTGGACGACATTTTTCGCGCCGCAGCTGTCGCAGCAACCGAAGCTAGAATTCCGCTCGCCAAAATGGCGGTTGAAGAGTCTGGAATGGGAGTGGTAGAAGATAAAGTGATAAAAAACCACTTCGCTTCCGAGTACGTTTACAACAAATACAAAAACGAAAAAACGTGCGGCGAAATCGAATACGACGAATCTTTCGGAATTATCAAGGTTGCGGAACCAGTTGGCGTAATTGCTGGAATTGTGCCGACAACGAACCCGACCTCTACTGCGATTTTCAAGTCGCTTTTGGCTTTGAAAACCCGTAACGGAATTATTTTCAGTCCACATCCGAGAGCGAAAAAAAGCACAATTGCGGCTGCAAAAATAATTCTCGACGCCGCTGTTGCCGCTGGCGCACCGGAAAATATTATCGGCTGGATTGAAAACCCAACAGTTGCGCAGAGCCAACACTTGATGGGACACCCGGCAATTGGGATGATTCTCGCAACCGGCGGGCCAGGAATGGTGAAAGCCGCGTACTCAAGTGGTGTACCTGCTCTTGGTGTCGGACCGGGCAACACCCCGGCACTCATGGATGAAACGTGCGACATTCAAATGGCTGTAAGCTCCGTGATTCAAAGTAAAATTTTTGACAACGGCATGATATGCGCTTCGGAACAGTCCGTTGTCGTGGTCGACGCGATTTACGAAGAAGTCAAAGCCGAATTCATCAAACGTGGTGCGGTTATTCTTACTCCGGAACAAGCCGCTAAAGTCGCTGCCGTTATTGTCGTTGACGGAAAACTCAACGCAAATATTGTCGGACAAAGCGCACTGAAAATTGCTAAAATGGCTGGAATTCAAGTGCCGGAGTACACAAAAGTACTGATCGGAGAAACAACCGGAGTTGGAAAAGAGTACCCATTCAGCGTAGAAAAACTTTCGCCTGTTCTCGCTCTGTACAGGGAAAAAGATTTCGAGTCGGCACTTAAACGGGCGCAGGAACTACTCGACTTCGGCGGCCTCGGACACACAAGCGTGCTTTACACGAATCCGAACAATTATGACCGGATCAAATACTTCGGCGAAAAAACCAAGACATGTCGTACTTTGATAAATATGCCTTCAAGTCAGGGAGCGATTGGAGACGTGTTTAATTTCAAACTTGATCCGTCTCTTACGCTTGGTTGTGGAACCTGGGGCGGAAACTCGACCAGCCAAAACGTTGCGCCT
>JBOFQC010000649.1:0-4363 GCA_051660725.1 Thermoguttaceae bacterium | reverse complement strand
TCCGTCAAAAAACGAAACACCGATTTGAGACCATTTTTCTGTGCCGATTCAACCGAAGAATTACGGAGCAAAACTCGCATTTGCCGCTTTTCACTCGCTAACGCTTCGTGTTCTGATTGCTTCTCATTCCGACGGGTTGTCCAACATTTCGTCAATTGCCTCCCAGTCGTGTTCGATCAGAACATCAACCCAACCAACCAAACCGGCAAATTGTTGCTTGTGCGTGCGGCAATCCAAAGCCTCATTGTCCGTTACAATACTTCCTCGGCGACAATCTGGGACTCTCCATTCTTCTTTTGCGTAGCGCGGCATCCAGCTTTGAGGTTCTTCGCTTTTTTTTTGAAAAAATCAAAGTCCCAGTTGATGATGATTTCACCATCAAATTTCGGCTCCCCACCGATGAACCACTTTTGCGTTTTCGTGAAATATGAATAGTCATTCTTCGCCGCTGCCTCCTCAAGTTCATTTGACAAAACTCTTATAATGTCTCGCTTTTTGAGTGTATTTCGAGAAATCTTACACTCTTTTCCCGGCTTCGTCGTCGCTTCTTCAAGGTCACGTTCGCTCGGAGTTGGTAAGCGTTTGAGACCACACTCAAACAACAACTGGGCTGCAGATGCCAAGCCTTTGTTGAAATTCTCTCCCGTTGCCTTTGGATGTTTTTTCGGCGGAATTGTCTTGCCTTCCGGTTCAGCAACCTCTGGGATAACCGTTGCCGCCTGATTCGTTTCGGCAATTTCGCCATCAACAACGTGCGCAACACCCTGTGCTGCAACAGATTCAGGTTCGTATGTTTCAACAACGGATTCTGGAGTTACGACAGTCGGTTCGGTTTTCGGTGATTCTACATTCTCAAAAACACGTTGCAAACCGGCGGGCTGCACACGCACGATTTTAGTCAAACCTCTGCCGCTTTGCATCCCCGGAACCCATGCATCGTATTGTTCACTCGCCAGTAAAAATTCACGTTCTGCGAGAAAAATTGCGTGGTCAGCGTGATCCGCCAAAAACATCCGCTCAGTCAACACCGTTGCCAATTGCACTAACCGTCGCTGCAAATCATCCCGTTTGAGCCAACCGCCAAGCGAAAAATCAGGCGGATTATACCCCGACTGCGGAATGGCAACCCCGGCAAGAGTCACAGCGTGGGTCAGCGCAACAGCGGTAATTGCAAGGCGGTCAGTATCCGTCACCGTTTGCGAAAATGCTTCTCGCATCAAATCCGCTGCACGAACAAGAGCCGACCGAACTTTGTCCGAGGAATCGGCAGGAAATTCACAGACTTCTAATAATCGGTCTTCGGCGATGGGGATAAGCGTATCGGTTGTCGGCATAGAGAGGGGTTATGAGCTTCTGGTTAAAACGGAACATTAGCCATTCATTCTATCAAATTATACGCCAAAAACAACGTGGGCGAGCGATTTTATGTCTTCCAATCGTTTGGTTTTGGTCAAAAATTGTTTTGACCAATTTCTTACCACTGCTGACCGATTTCAAGGGAAGTTTTGACCAATCCGTTTTGCAAGTGCCTTGTTTTCTAGGGTTTTGTGTGAAATTTCAGTTCCATGCGAAATTTCTTTGCAATAGAGGGGGAATAGGCTTCTGGCGGCGTGCACTCTGTTTTGTGAAATTCACTATGTCTCTGGGGCTTTTGGTCCTTTCTCGACTTCAGGTCGTTAAATGTTATTACGCCATGTTTCGCTTAGTACGGCTTGTGCGGTATGTGTCTCTTGCATGGTGAAAACACACTCAAGGATGCGACCTGAAGTACCTTGCGTAGGACTTCTGGTCCCTTTTTTATCACACATATTCCGCCATACCGTCATTGTGGAACATGGCATGGTTTATTTCACTTTATCGGCATCACGGATGCCGGAAAGGAGTTTTATGACTCAACAAGCAGAACGAATTGATCCGAGGTTGGTGCGTACCGACTGCCATACGCAATCGCGTTTAGAAACGGACAGGACAACAGTAGAGGACTATGTTGCAGCGATGCAAAGCGGTGAAAAGTTCCCACCGATTTCTATTTGCCGGGACGAAAACGGGGACTTGATCCTCGTTGATGGTTTCCACCGTCTGTTCGCACATCTTGAAGTTTGCCCTGACCAACTTATTGAAGCCGTGATTCAATCCGGCACTGTAAGTGATGCCCGTTGGTTGTCGTTTGCTGCGAATCGCAATCACGGTCTCCGCCGCAGCCGTGCCGATACACAACGGATTATTGCGGAGGCGTTGCGACATGAACAAGGTGTCAAAATGAGCGACCGCCAGATTGCAGAACATGTTGGAGTGGACAAGAACACTGTTGCAGCCGCCAGACGGAAACTTGCTGCGAGTGGTGAAATTCACCAGTCGGAGTGCCGAGAAGGGGCAGATGGACGAAAGTACAAGGTCAAATCGATAGAGCCTGCAAAAAACGCACATGCTCCGCAGGATGAGGCAGATGTCGTTTATGTTTCGCTCCCAAGAGTACCACAACATGACCCGAAAGCATTGGCAAAAGTCTTGAACAAGTTTTTTGATGAGGCGTATTTGAAGTCACTTGTATCAGAAATTCACAACACTATTTAGAAGGAAAATTTATGAAAATCATGTATGAACGGACAAAATTGAGCCAAGACGCTCTTTGTTTGGTGAAGCAGGCGAACGAAATCCTGCGTGAGTTTCACGGATACCGCGTCACGCTACGAACCTTGTTTTACCAATTTGTCGGGCATTGCTGGATCGAAAACAACAATGCCCAGTACAAGCGGATATGCAAAGCAATCCAGAAAGGTCGCCGGGCAGGTTTGATAGACTGGGACGCGATTGAAGACCGTACTCGTAACTTGGAATCGATGCCTCATTGGGACAGTCCCCGCGATATTTTGAAGGCTTGTGCCCGATCTTTTCATGTCGATTTATGGCGAGATCAAAAAACGCTACTCGAACTCTGGTGTGAGAAAGATGCACTGCTTGGTGTCATAGAGGGAACCTGTGATAGATATGATGTACCGTATTTGTCGTGTCGTGGTTTTTCCAGCGATTCAGTAATGCACCAAGCTGCCCAGCGTTTGATTGAAGCGTCAAACAGGGGAAAGCAATGTGTGATTCTGTATGTCGGTGACCACGACCCGAGCGGATGCGATATGACTCGTGATATTGAAAAACGGCTCACATTATTTGGGGCAAATTTCGAGTTGCGGCGGATTGCTCTCAACGCCAATCAGGTGCGGCGGTATAACCTGCCGCCGAATCGAATCAAAGAAAGTGATACCAGATCAAAGAAGTACCAGTCAAAGCATGGCACCGAATGTTGGGAGCTTGATGCACTGAAGCCGGACGTATTGAACAGCATTATCGAACAGTCCATTCAAGGATGTATTGACGATCCTGAAGCGTTTTTTGAGAGACGTTCCGAGATAACAAAAGGCCGTCAGAAACTCCAGCGTATTGCCAAGTATTTTCCAAGTGCTGTCAAGGCAGCTTACCAAAAACAAAATCGTAATCAGAATTGAATGGGAGGAACTATGCAAGAGATTGTTGAAACGAAAAAGCTCTTGACACCAAAAGAGGTTGCGGCACGACTCGCTTGTTCGGTCGGACCAGTTCGGAACATGATTATCGGCGGTCGTCTTCCGGCGATCAGATTCGGCATCGACGACCGGGTTGTGCGGGTCAAAGCGGAAGATGTGGACCTATTCATCGAAATGAACACGCACCTCGCGTAAACTCATTTTTTGGTTCCGGTTCTCCATAACCGGGACCAATTCACCCATTTACACAAAATTTATATGACTGTATTTCAAGAAATATTAACAATCGCAGACAAGGGGTACAAACTATTCCCGCTGCTGCCGAATAGAAAAATGCCATTAATTTCCGGTTGGAAAGATGCGGCGACCTGTGATGCCTCCAAACTTAATAATTGGGCGGCTGAATATCCTGGCTGTAACTGGGGGCTACACTGCGATGGTGTCGTTGTTATCGACGTTGACCGTATTTCCGAACTTGGTAATCCATTTGCGGGACGTGCTGATTTTGAAAACGTACCGTCTCAAATAACGCCCGGTGTCGGTAAGTTACTCGACGCTGATAAAAAGTCACTCGGCGATTCACCCGGCAGACAGTATTTTTTCCAAAGACCTGCTGGTAAACAATGGGAAAACAAAAACGGCAAGTATGCCAAGAATATCGATATCAAAACGAACAACGGTTATGTCGTAATCTCTCCTTCAGCGATTGATGGTAAGTGCTACGAGTGGACGACACCACTTACGCATGTTTCTGACCTGCCAACGCTACCGGAGGACTGTATCCGTCGTCTTGATGAAATCAACGTGAAAAAGCCACCTCAAAATGAAGTTGCCGCCCAATACAC
>JBOFQC010000648.1:0-4508 GCA_051660725.1 Thermoguttaceae bacterium | reverse complement strand
GGAAAGAATGTCCAAACCGGCCCAAAATCTCGAACTTCTATACCAAATCTTTACCAAATTGTCCGATCCACGTGATCCCAGAGGCGTTTGACACGATTTTCACGGAATGATCGTCATTATTTTTCTCGGAATGCTCGGTCGAATGAATTTCATCGCTCACATTCAACGCTGGGCGACAAAACACTGGCACTTTCTACGCCGCCCACTCGGTTTTCAAACGGACCAAACCACCCGTCGACACCACCTTTTTCCGAAATCTTGCGCATGTTTCCGTCGAAGAATTTCAGGCTGCCTTCGACGAATGCGGCGATTTCGGTGTTGCGTTTGGTGCAAGAGCCGGGCGATCCGTTGACAGAAAGGCGGAAACTTTCACAATTTCCCCAGAAAAGCACTACAGATTCTCGGTTATAACAAAAATTGAACTTTGCAGTTCTCTGGGTGCACGCAAATTTCCTTGCTAAACTGGGTGATCTACATGGCTTGCAAGGCCAAAGTGCTTACATTTTTAGTCCCAGCGGGACGACCTTTTTGTAGCCCCGGCGGTAGCGCAGCGGAACCCGGGGATAAAGGTTATCACAAATAAAAGCTCCAGAGGAGTGACCTAAATTACCTATTACTTTTGGGTCGCCGCTACGCGGCTTTTTACGTTTGTGGTCGCTAACCCCGGAAATTTGGTCGCTTTGCTCCCTGCACTCCGGGCTACAATAATAACGCTCCTACTGAGCTAGGATTCTGATAGTACGAAAAAAAGGCAACAAAAATGTTTTAGCTTTACCCAGAAAATTTGCGCGGACCCCAGTTCTCTAGTTCTCGTGGGTATAAATCACCCTTGTAGACATGTAAAACCAGAAGTGTTACAATTGCGGGATTGTTGCTCTGTCGAAAATTTTGAGCTGGTTTGCAAACCAAAAACTCTCGCTAATTCTCGGCTTTTGCGACTCCGCTTCACTTCGTCTAAAAGTCACGGGCAAATTTTTTTTGAAAACATTAGTAAACATGTCCAATTTTGACGTATATAAAGAATGGTTACATATTGAGGATACAAATCGTCCCCTAAACTATTACCAATTGCTTAAACTCAAGCAGTTCGAAGATAATAATTCGTTAATCCGCAAACAGTACCGGCAGCTCAATGCGCACATCCGAAAGTACGCGTCCGGTGAATATGGAGCCCAATCCCAAAACCTGCTTAACGAACTTGCCAAGGCGATGTTGTGCCTTACCGACCAAGCAAGAAAAGCGGAATACGACGCCTCTCTCGGAAGAAAAGGTGCTGAAACCAAACGACGACGCTCTTTGGAAAACATTTTGCTTCTTAACAAAATCGTGCCGGAAGACAAAATGAAACAGGTCAAAAACTACGCTGATGCTGTCGGACTCGATCTGCAACAAGCTGTTTTACAGCAAAAACTTGCGGCTCCGGAAATCGTTATGCTTGCTTATGCCGAATCAATCGGCCTGCCATTTATCAGTCTGGATGATGTCGGAGTCGACGAATCGCTCGCTCCGCAGATCAATCCGAACACTGCTCGGCAGCACTCTTTTGTGCCGGTAACAACCGATCAGGGACAACTAATTCTCGCTTCACCAACTCCGGTAAGTCCAGATGTCGAAGACGAACTAAGAATGTTGTTCGAGATGCCGATTCGCTGTGCAATCTGTACGCCGGCACAGATCAACGCCGCTATTTCTAAGTACTACCCTAAAGATGCGGTTCAAATGGTGATGAAAAAAGGTGGGACCGCTTCTGCCCAATCCGCTTCTGTTCCAAAAGCCAAAGCGGTTAAAAACACAACCAAAGAAGTATCGGAACCAAGTGAACCTTTGGATGAAGAAGCGTCCAAACTCCGTTTGCAGTACACTATTATCGTGCTTTGCTTGACAATTATGTTCGTCGGAGTCGGCGGTTCGCTTGTATTAAATACGCTTAATTGGAAAACCATTCAGTATGTTTATTTTTATTCCGGCGCGGTTCTAGTCGGTTCTATTGCTGCCGGTATTACCTGGGTTGTGTGTGGGAGAAGGTGAAAACAAAGTAAAAAAATGTGATCTGATATTTTGATGCGGTACCAATTACGAAAATAATAAGACGAGTAACCAAACGTGAAAAAGAAATCGAAAACCAAATTTCAACAACAGGCCGAACCAACAAAAGAACCGAGTCTGTTTTCTCAACGGCTGATAATTATTAGTACTCTAGCTCTTGTTATTGCCGGACTCCTTTTTTCCGGCGAATCGCTTACAAGATTCGGAAGCGGGCACATTTTTACTTTTCTCTGGTTATTTCTTGCTGCTTTTACGGCAATTTTTGCCGCGATTTGTACGCCAGTAAGCAAGCGTTGCGGAGTAACACTTTCGACAATTGCCGTTTTCGTGTTTTTCTTGTGGGTTGCTATTTCAGCCGGTGTCGCGGTTTATGAAAATCGAGCGAACATCCGGCTGACACTGAATGCGGTTTTTATTTGGACCGGTTTGGCGGCGGCGTTTTTCATGTTCAAGTACGTAATCCAAAAACTAAAAGGGGACAAGTCAATTTTTCTGGCAGTTTTGGTCTGCGTCGCTTTTTCGCAAGCAATACTTGGGTTTTACCAATACGGTTACGAAATTCCGAACACGCAGCGTGAATACGAAAAACAAAAAGCGGCCCCGGCAACTTTCGCAGGGTATCTTGCGCCTACTGGACTTACACCGGATTCAAAAGAGTTGAAAACATTTGAAAACCGTTTGTACACTCAAACTCCGTCAGGTACTTTCCCGCTTGCGAACACCCTCGCCGGACTGCTCGCGCCAATGTTAATACTTGCGCTTGGAATTGTATTATTTTTACGAGGCAAACTGAAAGACAGAATCGGCCTCGGCATAATCGTGTCAGTGCTTGGTTTGTGCCTGCTCTTCACACACAGCAGAACAGGCGTAATTGCCGCATGTTTAGGTGTTGTGCTTCTCGCTGCCACAAAATTTGTTTGCGGTAAAACCGAAATCGAAAAAGAAGTCAAAGACGTGAAAGATGACACCGCGACTAGAAATTACGGTGTCATAGCAGGTGTTGTTTCGCTTTTGTTATTGGTCGTTTTGGTCGGCGTTTTCAGTACTGATTTCTTCGCAACAGCCAAACGGTCTCTAGGATTCCGGCTCGAATACTGGCAGGCATGTTGGAAAATGGTGCAGGATGCCCCGCTGTTCGGATGTGGAACAGGAAACTTTCAGCAGATTTACATGCAGTATAAACTGCCATTTTCTAGTGAAGAAATAGCCGACCCGCACAATTTCATAATGGAAATCTGGACAAACGCAGGCACGCCGGCTCTTTTCGCTTTTCTGGTGTTTTTGGGTTGCGTTTTCATAGGCCGTGCTAACAGTTGTAGCCAAAACAGTGAGAGTTCCAACAATGACACCTCCAATTGTAATGCCGCCAACTGCGAAAAAAGCCGTGAAAATGACAGAAACGAAAATTTTTCTGCCGCAAAATTACTCTTTCCAATCGGCTCATTATTTGGATTTGGCGTTGCGTATGTAGGTGGTTTGCTTTCAGAATTCCCTTTTTCGCCGACAAACTTCGTTGTTATTGTTATCGGATACGTACTTGGCTCGTTGCTATTATATTCGTATGTTTTCAGGCTGGACAACGCAGTTTCACGCCAAAATTGTTTGCTGCGAATCGTGTTACTTGTGCTTCTCGTTAATCTTCTTGCAGCAGGCGGAATTGCGTATCCGAACATTGCGCTTCCTTTTTGGCTGATATCAGCAATGTTGGTTTCAGAAAACGGTGTCGTACTTTTTAAAGGTGCTGTTCCGCTTCGGCTTGCGTATTCGCTGTTTTTCGTTTTGTTTGTGATTCTCGCTGGCGCTTGCGGTAATCTGTCGTATTATCCGTGTATCGAGTCTTCCGACATGGTGGCAAAGTCGATCAGTGAGCGTAACCTAAGTCGCCGCATAGAGTTAATGCAAGCAGCGGTTGTGAAGGACCCGCTTTCTGCAGACGCTAAACTCGATTTGGCTCGTTTACAACTGGCTGTGTACGAAAGCAAGCCTGCAGAAAATGGTGTGTACAGGAACTTGGCAATTGGATTACAGGAACTTGGAATTGCAAAGAATCCGAAATCCGCTACGTATTATTTGCAGTGCGGAAACGATCTGAGAAACACGTACCGCCGAACCGGTGACCGGTCATTATTGCCGGTTGCTGTCAAGCGGTATAAGAAAGCTGTTGAATTATACCCGAATCATGCAAAAACGCACGCCGCTCTTGCAATTGCGCTCTGGGACCTGGGCGACAATGACTCGAAATCCGCCGCTGCAGAAGAGGCACAAAAAGCGTTGGATTTGAATTCAGCAATGCCTCACGACGACCAGAAATTGCCAGAAGATGTTGTTAAGCAATTGAATTCATTTGTATACCGTTAAATGGAATCGGCAATTTTCTTTTGCGGCTTACTCCTGCAACTGCTGCAAAACTCCTGTAGCGCGCCGTTTCAAACCTTCGTTTTCAGTGGTGTCAACTGGAGTCT
>JBOFQC010000647.1:0-2932 GCA_051660725.1 Thermoguttaceae bacterium | reverse complement strand
ACCAAGCGGCTCTCGATCCCGACTTCCGAACAAAAGCACTCAAAACTTTTTTGATGCGTTGACCCTGGGCTCCGGGGCTAACTAGGATGAAAAAATTTTACGCAAAATTTAGCTGGTGGTCGCTAATGTCTAATCAACTACTCGACTCGAATAGCGGTCATATCTTTCGGCTCAATTGTGATTTTCTTGTCCGAAACTTTTTCGAGTCTGTCTTCCCACGGATTGGAAATGTAAATCGTCGGGTCAACTTTTTCGCCCTTTTTCAGGAACTCGAGGTTCACTGTCTGCGGCTCGTCAGTTGGGTTGTAAAGTCGAACGAATAAACCCGGCCCGTAAAGTGGTTCGGGTTGCCCGGAAGTTGCGCTGCGCTCCACTTCCGGCTCTTTGGGTAAGTATTCGCGGCACGGTTTTAAGCGGGTTACAAGCACGTTGTCGTTGTCCAGCTTGATTAAATTAGCTGAAATATCAAGAATTGATATATTTCGCTCGATTTTCTGTGACTTTGCGGCATCATATTTTCCAATATATGGTCGTATTCCGTACCTAAAATCGAGTTTTCCTTCCTGTCCCGCTTTGTAATTTGTTTCCCAGTGGTTATTGCATACCCAAGAGTAAATCGTACCGTTTGGATCAATGTGTTCACGCCAGTCTTTTATGTTTGCCGCTGCGGTTAATTTAATGGGAGCAAATTGCACCATTGGGGCACTTGGTGTGGCAAAATCAATACCGAGTTCGTCATTAGAAAGGTTACAAAAATTTTGCACACAATAAAAATTGCGGTTCGCTCCTGGAAGTTGGTCTTTCTCCACTTCAACAACAGCCCAAGGGGTGTCAACACGCCATTTTCCACCAGGAACGTTGAACGGGAAGCCGAAGAAAATCCCTTCCGGTCTTCGTTCCATTTTTTTATCCATGATATTTTTCACGCTGACAATATCAGAGTTTTTCATTAACCCAATCGTTCGCGTGAGTTTGTCACAGTTGGGTGCTGTTGACTCAATGACTAATCCAGCCCATGTTTCATCATTATCCTCAGTATTTGCCACTGTTATCTTCACTTCATCTTCGATTCGGGAGCGGTTTTCATCAGCTTTTCGACCAATGATACACAAGTAATCGTCAAGCCCTGCGTTTCCGTCATCGCCGGGATTTACGAACTCGTGATCGCTTCCCTTACGCTTCAGAGAAATAATCGCGCCGGTTTTCGTGTCAACCTTAACGGTAATAAGTCCGTTAGTCAGCGTACCCATTTCTGCGTCGGCAGTCGGGGTGTCAGTTTCAATGTTTAGATAATAACTGACTGCTTCTTCATCAACATCTGGTGCGATAAAATACTCAAACAGTTCCTTTGCACCAGCAAATCCCTTTGAGGCATAAGCCTGTTTGTAATCGTCCTGCTGTTTGACAAAATCACTGTCAGGTTCCGAAATGCTGTTATGCGCACCCCAAGTATGCTCGTCATACATGATAATGTTCGTCCAAGCATCATCAAATTTGCCGATGTTTTCCGGGAATTTTTCCGGTGCATTAATAGCCCAGAAAAGTTCGGCTGCTTTAAGAACACCTTTAGCCGTCCTGTTTTTTGACGTTGCTTCCGAGGTACTCGCGGCACCGTCTTCCCAGTACGGGGTGTAGTCGCCGCTAAGAACAGGGATTTTGTCGCCGTACTTTTCCTCGAACTTACGCATCAAATCACTGTTGCGGGAAAGTATCAACTTGGGGTAAACGTACTTTTCGTTCCAATCCTTAACCTGATCGCTAATCACACGGTTGGGGCGTCCGTTGTCTTTTTCAATGCAATACCGGAAAGTCGCAATGTCGTACGGAAAATCCTTGTTCTCGAAATCGGCCAAGATACCGAAAAACCGCTCCTCCGGTATCTCGTATCCAATCGGTTGGAAATGGAACATGTTATACGAAGTCGAAATAATCCAACACATTATTTTTTCTTTCCCGGACGGTGACACCCAATAAAACGGCTTGTCGCCCCACTCGAAAACGCGGCCAACCCGGTGTCCCGGATTAGGTGCCATATTCATGTACTTCACGCCGGATTTCGCTAACGTCGGCACAAGTCCCCAGACGTAGCCCGGCACATCCGTTTGCATTGCGGTGTCAATTGGTATGTCGTATTTCCTGCCGAACCGAATCGCGGCCCCCAGCAGCTCGAAAAGCTCCTCGTCGCTGTACATTCCGGTCATTGCCTGCGCATACATTGCGTCGAGGTGAATGTCACGGTTTCGGGCTGCCTTGATAAACGCTTCTTTTTCGTCCTCGCTAGCGGTTCGCATGAATTCTTCAACGGCCCACATACCTTCCGGGTGAAACTTGAATTTGGCCTCTTCCGGGTAGTCTTTCGTTTCTTCGATGTATTTTAACGCGTCTTTAATCGACTGAACCTGCAAATCGAGCACATCCTGCTGAATATGCGTGTAACCGATATCAAGGTGCGTTTGGTGAATTATGTGCAGCTCCCACTTCCGTTCTGCCGGAATCATAACAGTTGAGCTGATGATTCCCGTTTCTTTTGTGTCCGTTTGGTTATTCCCAAAGTTTACATAATGCAGAGCCAAGCGGAGTTCAATTGGCTGATCGGTCACATTCATTGGCACTTGAATTTCCGTTCCCTGGGAATCAGATGCCGGGTTCAGCTGTTTTTCAAGTCTGCCGACTTGTTTTCCGTCAACGAAAATTTCAGCTGTCAAATTGGCGGGGCGAGTCAAGATGTTTCCGTTGTATCCGACAACAAATTTTTTCAGCGCGGCTTCTTGGTTTTCTGATGAGTCTGACTTTTCTTGTCTCGTTGCATTCTCGGTTTTGTCACGCAGCCAACCTTTCACGCTTTTGGCCGAAAGCGAGTCGATTTTTCCAGAACGGGCGAAAAGTTGTATCGCATCGTAAACCATCCAGTCTCCTTTGCTATTTGTCAGTG
>JBOFQC010000646.1:0-3758 GCA_051660725.1 Thermoguttaceae bacterium | reverse complement strand
GGCAGTACGCTTCGCGTGAAGTGTTCCGCCTCCCGCGACCTGCCGTCGAGGCTTAAATAGGTCGGCTCTGTTCCCGAGTTTTTCAATGTTTGGTGCTGATTATCTTCAGCTTACCCTGCATTGGAAAACATGCAGTTTTTGCCGAGCGACAGTATACAATAAATTTATTTGGAGAGACAAAATGAATAAAGAAGAAGTAAAAATCGGCAGAGAGTATGCGCGAGGTTTTACGTTAGTAGAGTTATTGGTTGTTATTGCGATTATCGGAATATTAATTGCACTTTTACTCCCTGCCGTGCAAGCTGCTCGCGAAGCCGCACGACGTATGCAGTGTACAAACAACCTAAAACAACTTGGATTAGGAATCCATAATTTTCATTCTGCACACGGTGCGGTTACGCCATCCCATATTGGTCAGTACAGGGCTACATGGATAGTACTTATCATGCCTTTTATGGAACAACAAGCTTTGTATGATACATTTGCCAGTTTGCCAGCCGGATTAGGTACGAATCTTCGTCCGAGTGGAGATGGTGACGATTATTGGGTTTCATCTTTCTCTGCAGAAACAAAAAATGGATTGATGTCTATTCCGTGGAACTATTGTCCGTCACGAAGATCGCCCGGCTCTGGAAACCAAATTTCTAGCTGGCACCCTGGTCCATTGAATGATTACGCTATTGTTGTCACAGGACGTGATGGACGACATGGTTATTCCTATCCGTCAAATGGATGGCAATATTATCTTTTTGCGAATAACCACAATGAAGCGTTCATGTCTGAAACCCAACATGGTCCTATTCGTGGTGCCAAAGTAAACGCGAATGCATTTTACGGCTCCGAAACAGATAACATGTTTACAAGTTGGACTCCACGCGATTCATTTGCGTGGTGGGCAGATGGTACGAGTAACCAAATAGTCATGGGTGAAAAACACATTCCTACTGGCTCATTGAATAAATGTCAGCAAATTGACGGTAACGATGGTAAATGGGATTGCGCGTGGCACTGGATCAATGATTCTGATCCGTGGTCAATTGCTAAAGCAGCTGTGACAGATTACCCAAGTATCGCGAGAAGTCCCAAAGCCAGAGTGAGTCCGGATAACGTTTATGACATTGCTTTTGGCGGTTATCATACAGGAGTATGTAATTTCCTGATTGGTGATGGTGCGGTCAAATGCGTTTCGGTCACGATTCCTGCCGATATTTTCCATCAACTGTGCGTTGTAAATGATGGTAATGCGGTATCTGTTCCGTAAAATGACACCACGTTTCAGCTAATTGCGTGACTTTTTGTCACGCATTTTTCCGCAAACCCGTTTTCCCGGTTGTTTACATACCGGTTACCAAAATATGTCTAAAATGATACAAACTTATAAATTCGCCACTAATTCGTTGGTTGTCGCGATTATTACGTTATTATTCAGTGTCGGTTGTTCCAATAATGTTAAGGTGTCAGGGAAGGTTTTGCTCGACAATGGCGACCCGGTTACTAAAGGATTGGTTATTTTCGAGAACGAAAAAGTATCCGGCACCAGCGATATTAAATCCGATGGGTCGTACAATATAGGGTTGACAAAGCCAGGAGAGGGGATTCCGCCCGGTACTTATGCTATTGCAATCCAAGCGACCGGAACAATGTCGCAGGCTGTCATGGGTGGAAGTATGGACGATCCCATAGGTGGATACATGCCGCAGGTTACAGGAGGAACATCGCAGGTTGACCGAAAGTATGAAACTTCACGTACTTCAGGTCTTACAATTACTGTTGAGAAAGGCAAGAAGATGCAACACGACATAACGGTTTCACCACCATTTGAGTAAAACAGAATTGACGTATGTATGCAATTCAGTGCACGACACCTCTATTTATTCGTATTTTACAGAGTCTGTGTTTTTGAAAGTTGAATTAATAGAGGTGTTATCTGATGAACGAATAAAATTTATTCCCGCAATACCGGGAAATTTTTTGAAAACTTTATTCATCGGAACTTCAATCCCCATTTTTGGTAAGCCCTGTTAAATTTTACTCGGCAGGACGTTTTTGATTTTTCCAACAATATCCTTTGCTACTTTGTCGTCAATGATCTGTAACACATCGTCGTAGAACTTTGAAGTGGATATAAATTTGAATTCGCTTTCTTTCATTTGCACATTGAATTCCTGTTGAATTGGTTTCAGTTTTTGGTTAATCGAACTCAACAGCAACTTTACCGGTAGCGGTACTTCTTTAAGCGTTTCGACACCGCAAGTGAGTTTCAGGTTAAGGTTTATAGCAATTTCACTGTCACCAATCGCTGTTTTTATCACGATATCAGATTTGCCTTTGATTAACCAATCATTAAACCCAAACTGTGCGACTGACACCTCTGTCGGAAAATTGTTAATTCGAAATACACACTTGCCGTCTTCGGAATCGATAATAAAAGGAATCTTGTTTACGCTACCGTTGCCTTGACTGTGAAACAAAGTGTCTAACAATACGTAATCGCTTCGTATCTGCAACGATTTCAATTTGTCAAGTTTCACATTTACCTTCAGCGGCATGAGCGTGCGATCACTAAAATCTATATCCACATCATCCAATAAAAGTTGATTAATCGTGAAACTCTTTTGCGGCTTCAGCTCCTGATCGGTCTTGCCGACTTGTTCCCATGTGCCTGTAAATTTCGAGATTTTAATGGTGTCAAAAACGACCGACCAGTGAAGCAAATCCGAAAGTGAAAGATTAAGATCGATGCTTTCACCTTTTATATCTATGTTACTTATTCCATGGTTTTGCCGCTTGATGGTGATTCCTTCAAGTCGAATTTGACCGTTAAAAAAGCTCCCTTTTGCGTTATCGAACTGAACCTCAATATTGGTTTGGTCGTGTACTTTACGCAAAACGAATCGTACAACTGAATCAAGGAAAAATGTGTTAGCGATAAAAACAGTGAGCATTAGCAAAACAAGAAACGTTGTACATACAACGGCACCCCACACCGATATTTTATGAACGAAGCTCTTTTTTGTGCGTAATGGTGTCTTCGATGACTGGGTTGAATATTCCCCTTGTGACTTACCAACGCCTGATATTTTTTTTCCGCCTCCAAGCAGAACGCTGCAACATTTTTTTACGACCAAGAACAAAATATCCAGCACAAGCACAACGACATTGACTGTCACCGCAGTGACAATTGTCATGATTACGACAGCCAATTCGACAAGCATTACAACGAGAAGTTCCATTGTTTTTCTTTTACGGAGGATTGTTAAACAACAGTGTATTACAAAGGTTATTGAATAGACGCACGTAAAAACAGGTTTGGAACAGCTATGCAGTGCCGAAAACAATTTCGATTTATCGTTTCAAACCACGGTTATTAAGTTCCTCTGCTCGGTAAAACAACCTCAGTTGGGTTGTGTCTAGCTGGGTATACCAGTGGTTATACTGTCGCCTGGAATAAATTGCATGTTTTCAAATGTTGGGAAAACTGAGGATAATCCGTTCCAAAACATTGAAAAACTCGGGAACAGAGCCGACCGATTCACGCCTCGACGGCAGGTCGTTCACGCCTCGGCGGCAGGTCGCGGGAGGCGAAACACTTAACGCGAAGCTACTTACGCCTGAACGGGTTCCCGCCCATGCCGGACTCCGGTATAAAAAACCTCCTTGTTTTACGTATTTTGAAGTGATTTTCGGGGAAGGAACGTTTCTCCCCGCCTATATGTAAATTCCCCCAGTCAGTGCGCATTTTTACTTTGCAGTTCTCT
>JBOFQC010000645.1:0-2876 GCA_051660725.1 Thermoguttaceae bacterium | reverse complement strand
GCACGGAGCGAGCTGTTTTTTTATTGACACTCAGTCAATCGAGCCGACGAATAATGTCGCTGAACGTGAAATTCGGACACTGGTACTGGATCGTCATGTAACGCAGGGCCTTCGGAACAAGGTTGGAAACGAATGGAATAAACGATTTTGGACGGTGGTGTCAACATGCCGCCCACGCATCTTCTTCTGCATAAAACATATTCTCAATCTGTGAACGGGTACAATTACAATAACCCCAGCCCCCAAACGATCATGGCCAAAATAACTGCAAGTGTCATTGCAACTTTTTGTGGGATCATGGTGGCAATCTGGAGCCGAATTGCGTACACAGAAATCAAACCAACCAAATGATAGTACAGCAAAGCCAATCCAAGATAAAGAAACGTAAAAAGGCCGACGAGGACAGGTCCGCTTGGGATCACTCTACTGACTTCGGATATGCTCACAATATTATATAGAGAGATAACCAATAATACAACAACGCCCCACGACAACATGGTTGACAACTTTGACTTGAAATTGTCAGGAAAACTTGATTCCTTCAATTCGGTTTTGCGTTGCATATAACGCCATGTGCCGCGAGAAAACAAGCAGATAAGGTAAGTAAAGAAAATGCAACGCAATGTTATAAAAGGGAAGGTATCTAAATAATGGTTCGGAGTACGTCCATCTGCAATTAACTTGAGATTTACCAGATAAGTGATTGATACAAAGTAATAAACGAACATCCCAAGGCTGGCACCAATGACAAGAAGGTTTTTCCATGCAGTTTTTTGTAACATAACACAGGACTCGTGGGTAACCGTTGTGTTGGCTTCCATGTGTTGACGGAGTGCCGCAATGGCATCTTTCATTACCACAACAGTTTTCCAAACGATTATCGGACAAACAACAAGAAAAATTCCACCGATGAAAAAAATGATACGATAGAATATATCATCATCTTGTTGAAATAAAGGGGTTTTAGTGGTAGTTGTTATGTAAACATAACCAGTAAAAGCAAGAAGCGACAATCCAATCATGACCGCTAACACATGACCGAACCTTAGAAGCGGAAAAACAAATTTGTTCTTGTAATGGAATGCTCGCAGTGCATTTATCTGCTCTCCGATAATAAAACTGATGCCGCAAAGCGTCAAAATTCCTGACACCAGATAAACAGCCAAAACCAACGGAGCAGGCAAAATGCAAACGGTAAATTCGACCAGCAGAAATGCAATAATCGTTGTTTTCCAAAATTCGGTACGATTCTCGAAAAAATTCTTTAGTTTTGTGAACATGGCCGATTTAAAAAATAAATACACTTCGGTATCAAGGGGCCTTGCGAGCTTCTTCAACGAATTTGCTTGCCCACGGTTTGTCTTTATAAAGCTCAATTATTGACTTTCGAATTTTATCGGCTTTTTCTGGGTCGATTTTGTCGAACTCGTTCGCGGCATCCAATCTTTTGACCAAAAACTCCGACTGTTCCTTTATATATCTGTCAACTTTTGATTGCAACTGATCCAATTTTCTACGCGCTATTTCAACGCATAAGTCCGTGCGGCTGGTTGTTTTCGATAACACCTTGGCTTGCTTTAAACTACTCGAATCGTTAGTGGTACCGTTTTTGTTTTGCGTCGGTTCTGATAAGTCCGAATCCGAATTGCTTTTGTTCGGGGGTGTAACAATATTCTTCGAGTCAGGATTGTTTTCGACTTGTGCGTTACTACTAATGATATCATTTTTCTGATCTGCGTTTGTTTCCGGCCCTTCATTTTTAAGTTCAGTTTCAGGCTCTTCTTCATGTGCTCGAAGCCGTGTTTCCGGTCCGTACAGATCGATAATTGCGGCAAATTTTTGCACAGCCATTTCCGGGTCGTTCCTTGCGATTCGAAGAGCCTCTACACAGTCGCGTTCAACGGTTTGCAAATCACTGATGTCAGAGTGGCGATTGATTTTCTGCTCGAGTTCACGAGTAAGTCTATCAAGATATAATGCTTCAACGTAACCGTCAATTTCTTTTCGACGACTGTCATCCGGATACATTGCCAGAAACATTTCGATATTTTTTTCAGCGTTTTTGATTCTTGCGATACTAACTTCAGCGGTTTCTTCTTCATGATCTTGCGAATCATTGTTTTTGTTTTGATCCCTCTTGATTTCGGACATTATTCTCGAGTAAAGCTGGTCGGCAGAAACCGGCTGCAACATGTACCAAAGAAAAACGCCAAGAATAATCAAACAGATTGAAGCAAGTATTGTCTGCAAGGAAATCGGCGAACGGCGTTCTTCGGGTTCAGGAGTTTGATAACGTCCAAGCTCATCATCTTTTACGACGACAAAATGCGAATTGTGTTTCGGTAACGCTTTGCCGATATTTTTCCAATCGAGATCGAAATCACTGGAACCATCTTTGTCTGTAATCGCGTTTGACTCCACTTCCGCATCATAATCCGTGTCTAAAGAACGAATGATAACGGGTTCGTCACTGTACACTGAATCGTTTGTCGGAGTTTCGTTCTGGTGCTGCAACCAACTGGTTTTCGTGTGTGGATGATCTCCCGCGATTTGCTGCTCAGGCCGTGATGTTTTTGTGTCAAGATTTAGTTCGCTACTCGACGACGTGAAAGCAACTTCGGCCAATTTGTCAAGATAATTTCCATTTTCAACTTTAAACGGTGTCGCCTTTCGGTTGATACCAAGCGAATCAAACTCCGAATAAGAAGACGAGACTTTTACCGGACCTGCGCCAATTGGCGGAAATGATTCTTCCTCGTTAAGTGGGCGAACCGTAACGTTGGAAATGTCCAGTTTGTGGTTTTCAAGAATTGTTTGTATTCTTTTACCGACAATGTATGCGTTGCTTGGCCGTTCATCTGGATTTATAGAAAGCA
>JBOFQC010000644.1:0-9067 GCA_051660725.1 Thermoguttaceae bacterium | reverse complement strand
GACGAAACAGTAAGATTCCTGTTCGCTACCTTTGCGAGTTCAGTAATTGCAGCAGAAATAACAGCAGCATAATTTGACGGGTCAACACCTTGGAGCCCAATCGAAACTGTGCGGTTTTTCGAATCCGCAACGGAAACGTCGCTTTCAAAGTCGAATGTGAATGTGACTCTTTGTGCTTTGTCATCTTGAATATAGAACGACTTGCCGTGCGATTTTTCGGCTGTGATATCATTTGCCCAGGAAATCGAAAGCACACTTCTAATGCGGACATAATATGTTTTTTCGCCTGTTCCTTCAGTTATGTAACGAAGTCCTGCGTCACGGGTATTCAAACTATACTTGTCGTTATATCCAAGACCGTTGTAGTTATCACCGTCTTTGGCCTCGATATTAGTCCGAACCCAGGAGTCTTTGTTAAGCGGGTAAGCGTAAACTCCACCGGTAAAGCCAATAGAACTACCGGGATCGCCTTCAACTTCAGGGTCAAATTTGTAATCGAAAACGCGGTTAATATACTCGCCTTTCCAATCTGGACCTTCAAAAAACGAATTGTCTGAACTCGCAAGTACATTCCCTTCGGCGTCAATAATCTCGATAATGGTATCCAACCGGCGATTGGTTTTGTCGATATCAATCCAAATTTCTGTGCCCGCATCAGCTATGAACGAGTAAACGTCGGCTTCGCTTGCATCACGACCTCGGATTGAACCATGAATTTCATAACCAAGACGACGTTTATCATCGCCGGATTTCGTATTAGGGGCAAGATAACCAAGCAGCTGTGCGGTTTTGGGCGTGCCATTCTTATCAAACTCGTCGCCTGATTTTTCGTATTCTTTTACAATGACGAAGTTTCTGTCATGGCTGTACCGCTCGAATTTTATTGAGCGCCAATCACCCGGGGCCGCCACCGATGGATCCGTCCACTTACCGTCAACATTTTTCTTAGCGGTATTGTTGGTGTCATACATGATTTGCCCACGAAGATCAAATCCGGCACCGACGGAGTCATCCTTAAGTGAAGTGAAAAGTACCGGATATCCAGGAACACCTACAACTTGTATGGCACCACCGATTCGGTCGTCTATTTCAAACGGCGTACCTGAAGTCGTGAAACCAGCGTTCGAACCAAGTAATTTTACAATAAGAGATTCGCTCGGCTGGCTCATGAGTTTCAAACCACCAGTGGAGTGGAAGTTCGGAACAATAATTTCAGTAAACAGTACGTGTACGATATCTGAATCGTCCCACACTGAATCTGTTGTCAGAACTTCACCGCGCACAACCATACCGTTTATGGAGTTGTCCGTGTATCTGTTATCTCGAACAAGCGGACCGTAGTTATCGTCATAATTCGCATTACGGTTAACTTTACCGGTACTGCGTCCTTTATCAATGACACTATTCGCATTTAACGCGTTAGAGTTTATACTCATAACGGCAAGTGCGTACGAAGAGTCTGCAATGTGATTGTTATTGGAAAGAAACTCGTTATTCACAATCACTGGTTGAGAACCATGAACGTAAATTACAGCTGGTGTCAGCAAATTACCACGACCACCACGATTACCGGCTGTGTTGCCTGAGTTGTATTCAAATCGGGAATTTTCAATTCGAGCGTCCGCTTCGTGTACTTCAATAGGATTGGACGGCGCGAGGTTACCTTCAATTCTGGAACTACCACCAGCATACGCAAAAACCACGTGATCCAGACTCAAATTCGAATCAGCAAGCTGAATGATACCAGCCCAGTCGCCGGGCGTACGGACTCTATTTGGAAGGCTTCCCGGATTTACAGCTTGCGGTGCACCTTTCGTTTCGGAACTGGTGAAAAATGTTCCACCGGCACCGTACCGCTCATCGTAAAGCGATGTAAAGATAATCGGCTGGTTTACGGTTCCTTCTGCCAGAAGTTGCGTTCCCATCTCGAGTTCGATACGGGACTCGTTCGACTTGATAATGACACCAGGAGAAACAACCAAGCTGCCTGCCATACGTGATTTAATCAATCCGACACCATCAATATCCAGTCTGAGACCAGTACTGTTCAATCGAATCGTGTTCTCAAAATCATTTCCGATTTGAGCAGTAATTTTAAACTGCCTTTCATTCTCGTCTGTATTGACGTTTGTTCGCAAAAATTGACCGGCAAGCATGTAACGCGGATATTCCTTTGTGACGCCATCAATTGTGTATGGCACAAAAATTTCCGTGTTTGAATTAGCCGCATTAATGGCGTCAATCGTTTTCTGTATAACAACAGCAATTGAGTCCGTCGACAAAATATCGATTGCTACTCGTCCTGCCTGAACACGTCTGGCATTGGAGATGTTTTGACCAACAGCATTTTCATGATTGAATTCGAACGTGATTTTTGTTTCACCGTCAGTCAGCGAGAAATGTTCGCCATCTCTTGGAACCGCATTAAAATTCAGAAGCTGGTCGAGCCGTCTGTCATTATTGGTATTGGCGGTGTCATACCCAAGTGCGCCATATCCGGAATTAAGCGAAGGAGCAGTCGCCGTTGTCAGAATATTTCCACCCGGGTCACCTGCCAACACCAGGTTTTCTGAAATGATATGCACGATATCAAGATCATTGAATTTCGCGGCAAATGTAATTTTTTCAACATTCTGGGTCGTGACCGGTGTCAACGCCTGAATGTAGAGACCATTCATAATGTTCGTGGAAATTATTTCTTTCTTGACACCATCTATTATCGCGGTGTTCGTGACGATTAACGTATTTCCATGAACATTCAAACCAACCCGGGTGTAACCGGTTGTGAACGGTGAAAAATGGTCCCAGCTCTCGTAACGTGTTTCCTCGAAACTGCGTGGCGTCGCTGACACCGCTGCGTGTTTGCTGTTCGTGATTGTATTGAACGTAACTGTAGGTCTGGCATCAATAATATGAACCGGATTGTAAACAAATCCGCCGATAGTGCCGCCAGCATAACGGAAGTCACCATTATTGATATAGTTAAGAAAAATACCTTGTGTTTCGAGCACTTCACGACGTGGTTTTCCACTTGCTGGATCGTACGTTTTGATGTACTCGTAATCCAAATCATTACGAATGACAATACCACCCCACTGACCTGGAGCAGGTGCTGTTGGGTTGGCATAAGTGTCGAGACCAATGGTTTCGTCAAAGTATGACGTTAAAAGCACTTTATGAACCGGGTTACCAAGCAGTTGGATCGACCCGCCACTTCTATCAACGTTGAGAGACGAACTACCGACTGTGATGTTTGCATTGCCCATCTTGATTACAACGCCGGCATCAATGACAACCGACACGTTCTTAGGCACATCGAATCTGGCACCGTCTGCAAGCGTCGAGTTGTTGTTCAAACTGTTGACACCAATCTCATACGCTTTGTTATTCTTCAGCGATGCATTAGTCGGTTCGGCGGTGTTGTAATTATCGTTCTTGAAATTATTCCCGACAATACGGACAATCACGCTTGTGTCCTTATACATCGGTAAGCCGTTGATATCTTTTGCATTTTCCAATTGCTGCTGAATCTCAGAAGCTCTTTCAAGCGCGAATTCAATTGACTTGAACGGATTATCAAGCGTACCATCACCGATTACTTTCGGGTCACGTTCCCGTTTCGGATCAAGCGGTTTTACAGAACCATCTGCGTTATATTCACGAGTCGAGTTATCAACAAAAAGTGTTCGGTTGATCGCTTCGAGTTCGGCAGTGGTGTCATTTGCTGTTGGTTTTTTGGTACTTTGTTGCACGTTGAACCAATAATCATACGCGCCACCTGGCACCATGTCATTGTCACCGTCAAATTTTACATTATGCGTGTCGGTAAGATAAGAACCGGTGTTATTCTTGAATGACGAAGTGTCGCTGTTCTGGACGTCGTCACGGTTGACACCATTTTTGTCGAAATTCAAACGCAACTCATAATTACCAACTGTCCGTCCGCCGCCGCCGGTGTTATTCATCTGCGGATTGTAATTATCATTACCGCTGGCTGACACCGCGATGTAATACGTACCGGACTTCAGATACATTTCAAGGTACGAGTCGGCTCCGAAGTAATCGTCGTTTTGCGCAACCAGTTCGTAAGAAACAAATTTGTCGTTTAGCGAACCTCCGGGAACTTGCTTTTCGACTTTTTTATACAGCGCAATTCTTGCGTCGAGTTGCGAAGCTGCGCTTTCTCGTTGCGCAAAAACTTCTGCTGAAAAGATACCATCTTTTTCCAGCTTGAACTCGTACATATCAATGTCGTTACTGTCCGGTCGGTATAAGTTCTGACCATGAATAAGGTCCTCTAAACCAGGCCAGACTTTTTCCGTGTTGAGAATATTACCGTTACCGTCTATCCAATTTCCCATGTCTGTGCCGGGCATGAGATCATAAGCGTGTCCAAGACCGAGGCAGTGCCAAATTTCATGAATCGCGGTTCCAAACCAGCCACCGCCATAAATGTCCGGCCCCCAGGACTTTGAGTAGTCCATACAAGCAGTGTCACCACCACCAAGCCCAGCAACTCCACCTCCTGATTGGCCACCCAGCCACGCAAGGTCCGCTGTTGCAACAGTGATACCTTGATTAGCGGATTCGACGAATTGTATTCCCATGTATCTGGAATACATGTCAAAGATCATTCGGGTCAAGTCCTTTTGCGCTTCTGTTATGAAGTTTGTGAAGCCATTACCAAGGTCTACCTGGAAATTATAGTACCTGATTGTCGGACCGTTTCGCTGATCCTGTGAATTACCAACATAGTCACCACCAATGTGGTTTTCACCACCAATACCTGCACCAGCGGGAAGGTCGCGGTGCCCTTCATCATCACGTTGGCCCGGGTATTCGACCGGATCATACTGACGGTTTACCTGACCGTGAATGATTAAACTCTGCGGATTATCCTTCGCGGTGTCAAATCCTGAAATTTCCTTCGTTACTTTATAAGCAGTATGGAAGGTGTCACCGGCCTGAGATTCGGATTCCATCAGGTCAAGCACATAAGTTTCCGTCTGCAAATATTCTTCGCCGATACGAATACGGAACGAACCGGTACCGTAGTCGGCAAGATCATTTTCGAAAGTCAGGATTGCGCGGTTGACAACTTGGCCGTCAATAATGGCATTCGGCTCGTATTTAACCTGCTTGGGAAGTACGATGAAATCATCACGCTGGTCGACCGTGTTTTGGGTCACCATGAGTTGGAAGAATTTCGGATCAAGCTCGCCTTTTGCGTTGGTTTTCAGCGTTTCGCTGGTAAAGTAAACCTCAATGGTGTTACGCGACTGAGAAAGCGAATTGTCTGCATTGCGGGTAATCGGCTGCGGAACAATCGACGTAACTTTTGCCCCAAGCTGTAGTTCAAACGGTACAACTTGTCTGTTCCGTTCAGTCGTTGTCATGCCATCAGGATTATAGAACCCTTCGCCGCGAACATTTTTCAAGGCCTTCGGATCGCTTTCACCACCAACAAAAACGATTTGGTAAAGGTCGCTCGGTAAATTGTCGGCAAAACGAATAATCACCTCGTTTTTGTATTCGTCGTTAATGCCAATGTAACCAATCGTCACATTAACATCGCCGTTGCCAAATTCACCATCTCCGCCAGCGCGGTGAACCTGAATGCCACCAAGAGTATTCGGGTTTATTTCCTGCCCCTCAGAAAAACGCACTAACAAACAGTTCGGTGCGATGTTCATCGTTTGGGCCGTGGCATCAAGAAGGTCACGATTCGTATCCTGATTGATGAAAATTGAATTCAGTTGCGGACCATTAATGCTTAACAACTCTCTAGTTTCGAATTGTTCAAGCTGTAATTTTCTTGTTTTGATCGCTTCACGTTTTTTGCTCTTCGATTTATTGAAGAAAGAAGAAATCAAATTTCCGGAACGGTTCTTTCCTTTGTTCTCTTCGGCGTCATTCCCTGCTTTGCCGTTTGAGCCGTTGTGTCCGTTAAAATTACTATTATCCGAATTTCCAAAAATAGAATTCCAGAATCGCATGTGTCGCTCTCCTTGAGAAATAAAAATTTGTTCTGAAAGCCCTTAGGGAAGGAAGTATCCCTGTTAGTTTCGGTGAAAAAAATTATCCACCTTTATAATTATCTTTAATAATGTCGCTGAAAAATACAAATACAGTACCTACACAATAACTGCGCAGGGAAAAACGGTTGTTATAATTTTACCGCTTCACACAACTCTCACTTTTTCTCTAGGCGAAAACCCGGAATAAATTGCACGTTTTCAAATGTTGGGAAAGCTGAGGATAATCAGTTCCAAACATTGAAAAACTCTGAAACAGAGCCGACCTATTCACGCCTCGACGGCAGGTCGCGGGAGGCGGAGCACTTCACGCGAAGCGCACTGCCCATACCGGGCTCCGGTATACCTCCACATCCGGCTCGTGGTGGCAATAATAAAAACTGTTTTGTTGACTTACGGAAAATGTATAATCCTATTCATCATCATATTCTTATACTTGTGGGCGAAAAAGCAAATAACTTTCGGCAAAATGGGCTTAAATAAAGTTAAAACTCGCTTTGAAAAGTACTTATCAGGAATTTAGTAATTATACCATTTGTACACTATTTATCAACTGTACGTGACTCATGTATAATTCGGTTTAAGGTAGGTCTTCACTGAAATTCCCGAGAATTCTACGTTTTTCCTTGCTGAAAATACCTGTCATTCCAAAAATTCTACTCTTACCCGATTACTTCGATGCAACGATTGTATTTTAGGTTCCGAGAAATTCGCCAAAAGCAAAAAATTTTTTCAATATTTCACTGTTCTTGGGTAAAACACACCAAAACTGTTTTGCCCAATCGACGATACTGGAACAAGTCCAAATCCGAATTGTGATTATTTTAATCCAAACCGTTTATTTTATTCGCGAATAATTTGAGCTGGTTTAGGTAAAAACGCACGTTCCTAAACTTTCGAGACCACATTTCACTATGTCTTGAAAAGTCGAAGCTAAATTTTTTGCAATTATCAGTAAGACAATTAAGAAAAGAACCTACTATCATAATGTCATTTTTCGTGAGAAGCACAAACAAAACGTCCCGAAAAGTCGTTTTCGTCGGACGCAAAACCAGCAGTGTTGCGAAAACACTTTGGCTGTTTGCCCTTCTATTTTCGCCAATAACGATTTTTGGACAATTAGACGTTGCCACGTTACAAAACGAATATAACGAAATATATGAGTATGCGACAAGGTCAAATATTGATTCGAACACATTTTATTCGTTAGACGAAAACGAAAATTCGTCAGACGAACATGATATAATGCGAGCTGGTTTGTTCGGAGGTCCGAACTCTCTCCGTCGAAACCCAGGGATTCCGATTACAGACAGCTCGCCCCTTTTTTCTGCTCAGCTCGGGCCATTCGGCAACGGTGTTAATTCCACGAATCCCATTAACGCCGCTAATCATGATGCCGCCTGTGCTGTCCGTGCTGTTAATTTTGTCTGGTTCGACAATTCACGGTCACGCACTGTTCCTGCTAAGATTTATTATCCGGCAAATGCGAAAAAACCGTTGCCAATAATAATTTTTTCGCACGGATTGGGCGGTTCAAAAGAAAATTGTGCGTACCTCGCAGAATACTGGGCTGTAAATGGATATATTTCGGTTCACATCCAACATGCAGGCAGCGACGAAAATACCTGGAAAGGCAAACTGCGTCCCCTAAACGAAATGCGGATCGCTTACGAATCAAATTGGACTGCCCGCTCACGCGTTCTGGATATTCAGTTCGTTCTAACGAAACTCGAAACGTTAAAAAATGCCAACCGTTCTTTCCTTGCACAGATTTTAGATACGGATTCCGTTGGTGTCGCCGGCTATGATCTCGGTGCTTACGCCTCCATGATAATGGCTGGGCAACTTGCACCTGAAGGATACGAACCGATTTTTGACCCCAGAATTAAAGCCGTTCTGGCAATGGGACCGCCAGTTGTTCCGACGAACGCGACTGTGGAATCGGTTTACGCACAAATTGAGCTACCCTGCATGTTCATCACCGGTACACGTGACGATGGAATTATTGGAAACACAAAAGCTGCTGAACGTCGCATTCCTTACGATAATATTGGATGCAACGACCAATATCTAGTCGTTTTTGACGGAACGGATCATCTCGTTTACGCAGGCCATTTTTTACAAATAAATGCGAAAAATGATGCACCGTATCAGCATACAATTGCGAGATTGTCCACGAACTTCTGGAACGCGTATCTGAAAAACAACCAAGACGCTCTTGCGTTTATGATGAGTAATAATGCCGTAAGTTTACTTAACGGTCTGGGCCAAATGGAAAGAAAGTTTTACATTCGAGAAAATCAACCGTTCTCAAATGACACAGCAATTGCTGACACAAATTCCGACAAAAATTACGGCTCACGGAACTCGTTACCGCTTCCATTGCCAAAAAATCAACCTTATATTTCATCTGCACCGGACGCTGTGTTTGTTCCGGCTACGCCAATACAGCCGTATTCCGAACAACGCCGTACACCACGTATTCTTCGAAATTCAAACGGACAGCAGATGAACCAGCCGATCCGCTTACAAAACTCTGACAAATTGTAAGATTATCCGCCAACTGACGCTGGCGGCTTGAAGTTCAGTTTTGAAGTTCTGAGCAGAGTTGTTTGTGCTTTACTTTACAACGAAAGCGGTTCGTTTGCGAGCTGACGCTCACCTCGTGTCAGTTCGTAAATATCTTTCAGCAATTGAATATCACATTGTCGTTGCACAACATTTCGACGAGCAAACATTCGTTCTTGTGCGGCAATTAGAACTTCAACCGTTGTTTCCGTTACTTGTCCGAATGACCGTGCATAATTCACGAAGCTCGGAACGTTTGTGGTTACAAATCCGTAAACCATACTGCAAGCACCAATTATTTTACCGGTAAAAATACTGGTATTAATTGCCGTTTTCGAGTAATCACCAACAACACAGCCGAGAAATTGCATTCCAGAACGGACTTTTTTTCCTCCGTACTCCGGCGTGACCTCGCCGTAAGTGTTTTTCAAATCGCTGTTACATGTTCCGGCGCCTAAGTTTAT
>JBOFQC010000643.1:0-5090 GCA_051660725.1 Thermoguttaceae bacterium | reverse complement strand
GCACGGAGCGAGCTGTTTTTTTATTGACACTCAGTCAATCGAGCCGACGAATAATGTCGCTGAACGTGAAATTCGGACACTGGTACTGGATCGTCATGTAACGCAGGGCCTTCGGAACAAGGTTGGAAACGAATGGAATGAACGATTTTGGACGGTGATGTCAACATGCCGCCCACGCATCTTCTTCTGCATAAAACATGTGCACAATCCGTGAACGGGTACAAATATTTTTATTCTTAAACGAATTTGCCCGGGGACCACGTTACACTTCGTCCCCGGCTCTTTTTGTCAGTGTGATTATTCGACTTTCCACTCGAAAATTCCGCCGCACCAGTTGTCTTGAATATCAGCTTCGATTCGCAACCCCTCGGCTTTCAGCGGCGTGAAAGTTGTACGGTTGAATTTATCAAGTTCGTTACCGTATCCGCTTGGATTTTCGACTTCCTTCCAGACACCATTTACTTTTGCGAGTAGTTTCCACGATTTTGGCACCTTACACGCTTGTGCGCTGGAAGTTTCGTCCAACCAGTACACCTCGACCGCTTTAACCTCTGTTGGTTCGGCAAAGTCGTATTGCACCCAAAACGCTTCGCCGTGTTTCGGCCAAGTGTGCCAGAACGGTATGCCTTTATCGTTCGAGTTTTTCGGCTCCAACTGGTCGTTTATCTGCGGTGCGGTATCGCCATTGGAAGTCGTAACCTTTGAAAGATTGGCAACCGTTGGTGCCGGTTTCGGCTTCGCAGCGGACGGTTCCCTTGCAATCCAAACGGCCATTTCGCCGCCGTTATCCCGGTGCGCCCATGCGTAATACGGGATGAACGTCAGCTTGGAATTACCGGCTGACACCGCTTTCCCGTCAAGTTCGCGAACCACTTCCACGCCAGTTGTGGTAATGGTGCCGACACCACCTAAAAGGTCAGGGCGAAATTCGAATTTCAGTTTCGCATCATCCGGGAGCATTTTTGAGAGAACTTTTTTGTCCGGTTGGTCGATTCCTTCCATGCAGTAAACAATTGGTCCGCACATGATCGCAACCTTACCGTGGTCTTCCCCGACCAATTCATTCGCAACAACGCGCTCGGGAACAACGCCCCAGATATATTCAAACTGGATTTTTTCGACGCTTCCGCCGGAAACGATATCTTCGTTGTAAAGTCGAGATTGCTTTGTATCCACGACGGGATTGTTGACGAATCGGTACAAGTCACTCGGAACCGGTGCGGTTCGCCAGATGGGGTTACGGACGGCAAGGATGAAATTCGCACCATTCGGTTCCACGGAGATTTTCGTAGCGAAATTGCTTGGGTAATCTGTTTCCTGTGTAATTTTTACTATTTTGTCATTAACGACAATTTCGGCGGTACCGGGAATAAAGAGGTTTACGTACACAACTGGCGTTCCATCTCTTTCACCGACGGCGTACGCCATTCCGGGAATTTCGGAGACGAATCGGACAACATTTGTCGGGCAGCAGGAACAGCCGAACCACGGAGCACGCTTGGCACCATGCAGCGATTCGAGCGGATTCGGGTAAAAGAAACCTTTACCATCCATTGAAATTCCGGAAAGAAAACCGTTGTACAAAACGAGTTCAACAACATCCATGTATTTTGAGTCGCCGGTTCGTAGGAACATTCGCCAGTTCCAAAGTGCGTTTCCAATAGCGGCACAAGTTTCGCAGTAAGCGGCAATGTTCGGCAATTCGTAGTCTCCGCCGAACCCTTCGTGGCCGCCCGACGCACCGACACCGCCGGTGATGTACATCTTTTTGTTGACAACGTTTTCCCAAAGTCGGTCAATTGCGGCATTGTACGATTCATCACCAGTCAGAGCCGCCACATCTGCCATGCCCATCAGCATATACATTGCCCGAACAGAGTGTCCGACAGGTTCGTCCTGCTCAACTACCGGCATGTGGTCCTGCGAATACGAGCCGAAAAGATACCGCCTGTTTTCCGGACGACCACGTTGATCAAGGAAAAACTTCGCCATGTCGAGATACTTTTTATCACCGGTTGTGCGATATAATTTGCATAATCCGATTTCAATTTCCTGATGTCCCGGCGGTTCGTGCAAACCATTCGGTCCGAAAGTTTCGCAAACCAAATCGGCATTTTTCAGACAGATTTCCAACAGGTTCCGGTTTCCGGTAGCTTCGTACCATGCGACACCAGCCTCGTACATGTGCCCGGAATTGTACAGCTCGTGCCCCATGCCAATATCTCCCCAACGCTCCGGTGAGGAAGGTTGCCGCTTCGGATCATTAATCGTACGAATCGTGTACAAATAACCATCTTTTTCCTGTGCTTTTGCGTACTTTTCAATCAGGTCGTTTACGAATTTTTCAAGTTCCGGGTCGCGTTTATTTGCCACAACATAAGCGGCCCCCTCGATTACCTTAGAAACATCGGAATCGTCAAAGCCTGCGTCAGTGCTAAATGTCAGTTCGCCCGGTTTTGCTTCGCCGGAATTTACTTTACCGGCATTTTCAAAGTTTTTTATTCTTCCGGTTTTTTCGCACATTTCAAAACAGTACGGAAGCGTTACGGTACGGTTCGTTTCCAACCGTTTGCCCCAAAAGCTGTCTTCGTCAACTTTTACCTGTACCGGAAGAACCGGCTGTATCGGATAATCTTTGCTCGTATCCACTGCGGCAAAAGCGGCGGTTTCTGTAATGTAAATAATGGCTAAAATTGCCAGAAAAACGCAACAATGTAAAGTATTTCTCATTTTCTATTTCCTCATAAATATATATATTGCCGTGTCGTAACAAGGTAGGCGGCTTTCTCCGAAAGTCGCTCCAGAGTTAGCCCCGAAGCCCTGCTCCGGGTTGTTAAAAACTGGACTACCCCTGCTAAAAAACTGCGAAATTATCCTGACGCTCATAATCCCGTTCAGCAGCATCAAGGAAAATCTACATTTCAAATTTTCCGTTTAGAATATCGTCAATAAGTTGGAATCCTTCCGGGTCGTAATTTTTCAACCATTCGGGACCTGATTCCGGGCGTGGGTCGATTTTGCCAAAATCGCCGTGTCCGCCTACATACCACATCACTTGCTCGGCGAAGTATTCGTGCTCGTTTGACGCCGCATACGCACCGGGCCAAAGTTTGTTATCTTGTGTCGATTTCTCAAATTGCTGTTTAACTGCTTTTCTTGCTTCGTCGCCAAGACCGAAATCAAGCATTGTGTGTGCAAATTCGTGCGAACAAATATCTCGACCTCGGTAACGGTCTTTTTCCAAACAAAGTAGATTTTCTTCTCCACACGAAGCGTTTTTTCCGCCGACGCCGCGAGTCCGTTCATCTATTGTTTGGTTTGCCTCTTCATCAAAAATCTTTCCTTTCCAATGTCGAAGCTCCGGCAGGTCAGACGTTACCTGATCTTTGCCGATTATTTGCAGTTCGGAGCCAGCTTTTGCAAGTTTTTCGTTCACGGCAGGTTGGTGTTTGAGGAGTCGTCCAATACGGTTCGCGGCTTCTACAACTGCTTCCGGGTCAACATCTTTGTGCGATTTCACCCAAACACCGTTTAAGCAAATTCCGCGTGAAAAAAAATCTTCCTGCGGCGGGTCAAAAGTTTGTACATCTGTCAACGTGTACATTTTTGCGACACCATTATCAGCCGACTTGTTCTGTTCGGCCGAATTCGTTGTTGCCGCTGATTTCTTTTCACGAAGCACACGAACACCGAAAACTGCACCTGCGGTACGGTTGCTCGGCGCGGCAATACGAACCGTTATTTTTTCCTTGTCACGGGTAAGTTCCGCAGGGATTTTGTGCGTGATATCAAAAAACTCTTTCGGTTTCTGTCCGTCAATCTTGTCCGTTGCCAAAGCCTGTCCATCAACGGTGATAATTGATTCACGCCCCACGTCGCTTCCCCAATATGTTAATAAGAGCGAGTTTTCCGCTTGTGGATCGACTTTCATCTGGAACTCGAAATAGTTGTCTCCGCGAGCTTCCCGACCGGGGCGTCCGTTGAATCGGAGAACATACGATTTTTCTGACGCCGTCAGTTTGTGGTCACGTTCCGGCTGCATTTCACCGAGGTGGAGAACGTCAACTGTTGCCGCTTCAATTGCTGCGTTTCGTTCACGTTCTGCCCGGATTTTCTCGCGGTGTTGTTCTTCGTATACCGACCAATCGCTGTCTTCCATTACGTCGAAGTATACTACTTGGCGCGCGTCGTGGATTGTGTGGAACGGCACCATTGAAAAATCCCACGGTTTACCTACTCCGACCGTTTCGAACTTTAACGTTCCGTTAGCGTCTTGGGCTCGCCGCAGCCAGCTTTTCGGGTCACGATCTTTCAGCACCAACAGCGGAACGCGAGCTCCTGCGTCATCTTCTTTCGGAGCGAGCATATCCAGAGCCAAATCCTGTTCGACACTTCCGATGTTTGCGGCAAGAAGTACCGGCCCGTACAGAATCGCAATGCGGTTCGGATTGTCCGGCATGCTTTTTATTCGCGGCGAGAAATCAAACGAAAGTTTTACTTTGTCACCTTTTTTCCATTTTTGTACAAAAACCACGTGGCCGTCCCGAAATTGTGGTGAATCCCCTTCATTTTCAGGAGAACTCTGGGGAGCGTATTCGGTTGTTTCTTCTCCGTTGGGGTAGGTGATTGTTACTTTTTCCGCCCAGTTTGGAATTCGTAAACTAAGGTATTGATGAACCGGCTTTTTGCACTCAGTAACGGTAAACTCAACTTCGTTACCGTTTGGCAGCGTGCTTGTTAGCTCAAACGTGATACCTTTATCAGCCAAGTTTACCGTTGACGGAATATACTGGCTCACGAACAACCAGTCACCGTTCGGATTTCGCCAGTAAATGGAGTCGCCGTACTTCACGTGGTTCTCCATTCCGGTACCGTGACAGCAGGTAAAACTGTGTTCCAGATCGGAGTATGTTTTGTACGTGCCGGAACCGAGCGGCATGAAATACGTAACCATTCCGTCTTTCGGATTCTGTGACGCCAAAATATGATTGTACAGCGCAAGCTCGTAAAAATTCATGAATTTCGAATTATCGCTCCAACTGTACAAATGTCTGGTCAGCCGAAGCATGTTGTACGTGTTACATGTTTCG
>JBOFQC010000642.1:0-5531 GCA_051660725.1 Thermoguttaceae bacterium | reverse complement strand
CGCTCCGGCTGGTCCTGTTGGAATTGGTCTAATGTTCGTGGCAAGCAGTTCGTTCATCAACGTTTGACATGCAAGCTGAACCGTAGCCAATTCGTCTGCGCTCGTTGATTCCCGATTCGCAATTGTTGTCAAACGAATAACAACCGCAAGGCCGAGAAGCAAAACGGACAGGGCGACGAGGATTTCAATAAGCGAGAAACCGCTTGATTTTACTTTTTTACGCTGTGTTCGCATGGAATTGGGATTTTTCCGCCCAAGTGAAACGGGTCGTGAAATTATCCTGATGTTCAGTGTCTTTAGCATTTATTATAAACCGCTGACAGGAAATTTAAACCATCACCCGTAAACTGTCGGAACCCAGCGACGCTTTGCTTGTCCGGGCTGTGATGTTGTACCACTTCGTGGCGGAAAACAAAAACCGTATTTTCCTAAAAAAGTTTTGCTTCACCCAAACGGCTTTTAGGTTTTTGTACACACTTGACACGATTATTCCTTTTTAATAAAATTTAATTCTCTTTGCGGGCAGCAATTCATGCAAGGTCAGCGCAAACAATATTTTATGAAAAAGAATAAATTTTCGGGACGATATTTAACAACCATTAGATGTCTTGCCAGGTCCGCGAACCGATCCGCAATTGACATGCTGCGTCTTGCGAAAAATTCGTCACATTCAGGCATACGTCAAGCTGCGTGGTTGGAGTTACTTTCGTCGAGTAGTCCCCAGAATTTACTAGATGTCGTAAGGGATTTCGATTCGTTCGATCTGGAAACTATCAGTTTATTTGCGGAAAACACAGATAAACTCGCAAGTACAATACGTGCCGCCCTTTTGAGTAAAGAGTATGTTTTACAAAATAATGCGGTAAGAATAGCGGTTGATCTTAAAGTTTACGATATTATCCCGGAACTACTTAATATTCTGGTAGAAAGACAAAAAGACCTTCAGAAAATTAATGTTCCTCTTGATGATTTACTACTCAAGCTTACCGATCTTTTTCGGCTGGAAATAGATGGTTCGGTGCAGGTACGTCCTTATCACAATTCTATACTTAAAACAACAGCAAAAATGTTACAACGTTCCATTGTAACATATCAACGATCAGACAGCCCGGCTGTGTTGAAGGTGTATTTCTATCTGGTGCGGTACCTGACTCAGGAAGAAGACCGTATATCACAGGTGATGCGTGACCCGTTTCATCCTGCTTATGTAACAGCAGCAAGTTTACTTCAAACGGAAAACGATCCGCTGATTGTCCAGTATATCGTTGATAGTTTGGACGTTAAAAATGTACCCGGATTTGTGCTTGCGTCACTTTCCTGCCGCGTTGACATTACGTTCTGGACCTACATTCTTAAGCATTTAGCCGCACCGCTGTCAGACAACATGCTGAATAATCTGAAACGGATTAATCGGTTTGACTGTTCTAAATCAATGCGTCCGCTGTTGTCACTGCTTGACGAAAAAAAGCAGCTTTGCCTTGTGAACCTGTTACGGACGTTTAATATATCGCCAGATGACGCTTTTGCATGTTTTGAACAGATAATTAAACACGGAAAACCTGCAGCGAGATACGAGGCTGTTTCTGCATTATCCGCATATTCAAGAGCTGAAGCAGATAAAACAATTTGGAAACTCACGGAAGATTCCGACCCTGTAGTTCAGGCGGCGGCACTTTCCCAGCTGCGGTTTAGGAAATACTCAAATAGTATGACCAGACTTTTGAAGTATGCGGACAGTCCGCATAGAATTGTACGAGAAGCGGTGCGAGGAGCATTGCCGGAGTTTAGAATCATACGATTTTTGGACTCGTTCGACAAACTAAGCGACGAACAGCGTGTTGCCAGTTTGAGAATAATCAGCAAGCTGGATTCAAATATGTTACAAGTACTTGCCAGTGAGCTTGTCGGTTCTGATAACGCACAAAAAACAAAGGCTCTATTATGCGTGGAAATTGGTAACCTGGTCACAAAATTGGAGGATCAGGTATGCAATGTTCTTTTCACAAGTGAGAATCCAGAGGTGTTGCGAGCCAAAGCGGCGTTGCTACTTGCCAACGGGAAGCGTGAGGTTAGCCGAAACGCTCTTTTATTGGCTGTTCATAAAGACGCAAGTTCAGCAGTGCGGGATATTGCAAAAGAAAGTTTGGAATCGCGAATGAAATAAATTTTGCGAGTCGTTATTTCGTTCCATAAAAGCCGGAATGAAGGGCATTTGTGAATTGGTGTATTGGTGTACCCCCCCAAAAAAAGTACTCTTGCATTTTTCTTGAAAATTTCTTACAGTTCCTTTGTGTGCATCCGCATTTTTTACCAACGGATTACCTAAATTCATTATTTTGTGTAGTTTTATGCAATGGACCGTTTACTAAAATTATCAGGAACAGCTCTGCTTTACATTGGTGCGAGTATGTTTCTTGCCGAGCTTATTTTTCTTGCCTATCTTAAGTTCGCATGGGGCATTAACTCCAATAAAGTGAACCAAATGATAGCAATTGCTCAGGGAATTGATATTTTTCAAACTGAGAAAAAACTTCGTGAAGCCGTTGAAGACAAGATTCAGCAGATGTCTTACGACGAAGTGCTTAAAATCAGGGCAGAACGTGGTTTACAGGGGGATTACGGTAAAATGATCTCCGGCCAATCCGAAAAAGCACTCCTTGCCGATGTGCGAAGATTTGAGGATCAGAAAAAGCAGTTTGACCAAAGTGTACTGAATTTCGAGAAGCGTTTAACCGATTTAAAAAAAGAGCAGGAATCCGCAGGGTTTAACGAATTGGTATTAATGATGGAATCGTTAGACGCCAAACTGAGTAAAAAGCAGATTCTGCAAATGATAGAAAACAAGGAGCAGGACCGTGTGGTTCTGATTCTTCGAGCCATGAAACCGGTAGCGAGGAAAAAATTGCTCAACGTCCTGAAAGAAGACAGCGACGTAAAAGAGCTTGCCGACATTTTCCGCCGCGTCGGAGATGGCGAACCCGAATCGAAATTGGTCAAAGAAGCTCAAAAGTAGGAGAAGACGCTAGACGTTAGACGGCAGACGTCAGATTCTTGTCCTTACCAATTAACCAAAAATCTTAACTCTGACGTCTAACGTCTAAAATCTAACGTCTAAAAAATGCTTTCCACCCCAACAGCAGCGAAGCAACTTTCAACAGCCGCGAACTCGGTGCGGTTTACCGCTGCGCATGTTGATATGTTTTTGGAACAGCTGCGGAAAAAAAGTGAGGAAGCACAGGCAGACAAGAAAAAAGAAACGGAACAAGTCGAGCTGAATCAACGTGACGCGGTTCGTCGTCAGGGAAAAATACACGAAACGCTGCTTGAGAACCTGTCAGATGAAAAAAATATTCAACGTCGAAAGGAACTGGACGCCGATTTAGACAGGAAACAACTTGGTCGGAAAGAACTCGACAAAGCACTTGATACGAAAATATTAGACAGCAAGTTAGACGCACGTCGTCGTGACGCTGCCGCTCAAAAAGAGTCGGAAAACAAAAGCGAAACGGGAGCGGATATTTCTGGTCTGGAAAAAAACATGCTCGGTTTTACGGAGCTTGCCGCACTCGGACCAGTGGCAAATGATTCCGGCAAATTGGCAAATACAGCTGACAAAAGCGGAGTTCCCGCGAATCCGGTTCTGCTGAACAACGGTCAGTCAAGCCGAGTTCCCGGCGGTTCTGAGGTGTTAAAAAAGTCGCATAATAATTCGCAAAATATTAGCAGAACCGAGTCGAGTGCTTTGGGAGCGGACCGTTCACAAAGCATAAATAACACGTTAAATGTTAACGCACCGCTGTCCGAAAACGGTGTTAATAATCAGCAGATACTTACTTTTGACAGTGTACTGCAGGGAAATTTACGAATCGAAACGGCGGCTCAAACTGCACCAGAGGTAAATGCCGGCGAAGCAAAGCCAATGCAGATGTTGGCCTCTTTTTCCGGCATTTCGACACAAATTGCAGATGCGATGAAAAATTCTGCTGCTGTTTCAAACGCAAGCACCAAAACTGGCGGAAAATCGAATTCGCCTACCGGAGGAACCGGCAAGCGTGAAAACAGCGGTTTGGACGCTACTGGTTTTTCACGCTCGAAATCCGGCACGGCAAACATTTTCGAGTATGAGAACCAGAACCAACCGGCTCAGGGGCTGCAAGCTCAAGCAGTCGGTGCGAATAATGGTTCCAACGATTCAGCTGAAGCCAACGAATCCGAGAGGCCAAACGGCTCGGGAATAAAATTAAGCGACGAATTGCTGGAAAAAGAACCGCATGAGCGTAAAAAAATGCCAATGTCTTTCGTCGCGGCCCTTGACCAGGTTCTGGCACCACGTGAAAGAAGAGCGTTGTCGGATCAGTCAACCAATAATCAGAGTGACGCTTCAGATGGAACGCAAGACGGCTCCAGCACGCATAACCAGCGTTCCGACACGCCAATGATTTCGCAACTGGAACGGGTCAGGTTCGTGCAACGTGTTGCAAATGCGTGCCAATCCGCCGCCAACCAGAACGGAACTATTAGAATGAAACTGCACCCGGAAGCGCTCGGTTCGCTCTCCGTTAAAGTGCAGATAAAGAATAAAACCATGAGTGCGAAATTCGAAACCGAAACCGAAGAGGCTCGCGACGCACTTTTGGAAAACATTAACGAACTAAAAGAAAACCTAAGTAAACAAGGTATCGAAACAGTTGAAGTAAAAGTAACTGTAAGAAAGGTGAGCACGTGAACAGGTTTGAGGGTGAGCAGGAGGGGGAAGAGAATTCTCATCTGTTCACCTGTTTACCTGCTCGCTTGTTCACCTGTTTACCCGCTCACCTGCTAACCTATCACCTAAATTATGTCCGTAACAGATGTTTATAATCCGGCAAATTACAAAGTTCAGTCAACATCAGGTTCGTCAAACGGGTCCGGTCCGGATCGGTTCGAAAACCTCGGAGTAGACGATTTCATGAGGTTAATGGTTGCCCAGCTTCAGAATCAGGACCCGATGAATCCGACTGATAACAAAGATATGCTTGCACAGCTCAACATGATGCGGCAAATAGCGTCAAGTGACAAGCTTGGTTTGAGTATGGATTCGATTATGCTCGGCCAATCGGTAGCAACTGCGTCGAACCTGCTTGGAAAAACGGTTACGGGAATCGACTCAATTGGGGAAGAAATCTCCGGCGTAGTTGACCGTGTTGTGTTCGAGGCGGGCCAGCCGAAAGTTTATATCGGCAAGAGATCGTTGGCACTAAGCAGCGTCACGCAAATTGTGCCAACGGCAACGGCAACGCCAGAAGCAACCGCAGACGTTAAAAATGCCGCGTAAGACTGAAGCCGTTTCATTGTGAAACGACATTTTTCAGACCGAAGCGGAAGTTCTGGAAGCTGGGCGATTCGTTTTGCGTTACGTCAACGTAAGGTGAAATGCGGTCAGCCCATTCGAATTTTACACGTCCGATTTCCGGGTAGCCGACAATGGCGAGTTTTTCGGAGCCGCCGCGGTAAACGGCGTCTGCCAGTTGTTCCCAGGTTCCGCAAATGCT
>JBOFQC010000641.1:0-3510 GCA_051660725.1 Thermoguttaceae bacterium | reverse complement strand
TCTTTCGAGATCAAAACGCGGAGAACGTCGGACGGACTGGTCGGAACCTGTCCTTCGTACACTTTTCCGGTAAAGCCGTCAATCGAAATCCAATCACCCTTTTTGAAGACTTTGTTTCCAACAGTCATCGTTTCGGCTTTGTAATCAATGACGAGCGAATCGCAACCACAAACGCAAGCTTTGCCCATTTGACGGGAAACCAAAGCGGCGTGCGAAGCGGCACCACCAAATGCGGTCAAAATACCCTTGGCGACTTTCATACCACGGAGGTCTTCCGGGGTGGTTTCACGACGCACGAGAATAATTTGAGCGTTATTGTCTTTTTGCCAAGCGGCTTCTGCTTCGTCAGGTTGGAAGTAGATTTGTCCAGTTGCGGCACCCGGTCCGGCGTTGACGCCTTTGCAGAGTTCGGTTTTACCTTTGAGTCCGGCACCACTGAAGACCGGTTGGAGCAACTGGGTCAGGTCGTTTGCCGGAATACGGGCAACGGCCATTTCTTCGGTGATGAGACCTTCTTCGACCATGTCAACGGCTGCACGGACGTGAGCGAAACCGGTACGTTTGGCGTTACGGGTCTGGAGCATCCAAAGTTTTTGTTTTTCAATTGTGAACTCAATGTCCTGGATGTCTTTGTAATGCTTTTCAAGGTTTTCGGCAACTTCCTTGAACTGTTTCCAGCATTCCGGCATGTCGGTTGGAAGCGATTCTTCGATCTTTTTGGGGATACGAATACCGGCCACGACGTCTTCGCCCTGAGCGTTAATGAGGTAGTCACCAGTGATTCCCGGTTCGCCGGTTGCACCGTTACGGGTAAGAGCAACACCGGTTGCACAGTCATTACCCATATTTCCGAACACCATTGATTGGACGTTTACTGCGGTCCCCCATTCGTGCGGGATGTTATTCATGCGGCGGTAAACCATAGCACGGTCATTCATCCACGATCCGAACACGGCGCCGACGGCTCCCCAGATTTGTTCCATTGGATCTTCCGGGAAATCTTTTCCGGTTCTTTCTTTAACAGCTGCTTTGAATTCAGCGACGAGCTCTTTCAGCTGGGCCGGGGTAAGATCAGCGTCATTTTTAACGCCGACTTTGTGTTTTTTCGCTTCGAGAATTTCTTCGAACGGATCAATGTCGGTTTTGGTTTTCGGCTTCATTTCAAGCACGACATCGCCGTACATTTGCACGAATCTGCGGTAGCAGTCCCAAGCGAATCGTTCGTCGCCGGACTTTTTGGCAAGAGCTTCGACTGTTTTGTCGTTAAGACCGATATTGAGAACGGTGTCCATCATACCCGGCATTGATTCGCGGGCACCTGAACGGCAAGAGACGAGGAGCGGATTCTCGGTACTTCCGAGAGTCTTGCCCATTGCTTCTTCGACGACTTTCAGAGCGGCGTTTACTTGTTCTTTCAGTTCCGGCGGATACTGCTTGCCGTGGTCGTAGAAATAGGTGCAAACTTCGGTTGTGATTGTGAACCCGGCGGGAACGGGAAGTCCGATCTTCGCCATTTCGGCAAGGTTTGCACCTTTTCCACCGAGCAGGTTTTTCATCGTCGTATCACCATCAGTTCCTTTGGGACCAAAACTGTAAACGTATTTTGTCATAATTTAAATCTCTCCTGAGAATTGACAGAGGTTAATAAAGAGGAACAATCAAACGATTTCCCTCGTAAAATAAGAGCGCAAAGTGTCAGAAAAACACCGCCTTATTCTACATCCGTTTACATGAGCGGTCAACCGGGGCAAAAAGAAGGCCGAAAGCGCAAGATGCTAGAAGATTAACGACACGATTGAAAATTTAAAGAGTGGTGCAAACGCTGATCCAAAGATCAGCGGCTAAACACTATTGGCAAGCTTACGTTTGACTGTGCAGTTATTCGCTTATCCTTCACAGACCCGTTCCATAATCCAACGGTTAACGTCTTGAAGCATAAGCGGCGAAATCTCCTGACCACATGAATACTGCCGAACACTTACAGAAAGCCCGGCGGCGTGCAAAAGTTTCAGGTCGCTTCCGGCATCGTCGGAAGAATAAATGTGACTTTCTTGACCAATCGCAAGCATTGTCGGCAAATTTCGCACATCGTTCCATTGGCTGAGCGGTAAATTTCCAACCGGCAAACGTCCGCCAAGCGAAATTACTCCGGCAAAATACTGCGGAAACTGCATTGCGATTCGTAAAGCCATTGTTCCGCCGGTGTCAAAACCGACGATAAAAATGCGGTTGTCCGCGATGTTACACCGCTCTTTTGCAAGCGAAATACAGTCGAAAACTTGCTGCTCCGCCTCGGAAATAGACGGTTCCATTTGGAACCAATCGTATCCGTCTTTCTTTTTTATCTTTTCGTTTTCGTCATCCAGACGTAACATTAGTTCAGGAATGGCACTGCGAAACAGTTCCGCTCCTTTGCCCAATTTAACATTTTCGGACGATTCAGCGGAATCGGTTTCCGACAATTTGCTTCCTCGCGGCGAAATTCCGACAAAATTCCGGATGCTAATCATCGGCATAATGCGGAGAATCTGTCTTTCGTCAGAACCCGGTCCGTGCAGCCAAATCAGTAGCGGATATGCGTAACCTGGTTCGTAGTGCATCGGCGAAAAAAGCACATGCTGGTCCGAATTGTGGTGCGAAACACGTGCAAAATCGAGCTGCACTTGCAGTTTTTCTTTGCTTTTTGACGATTTGCCAACTACACCTGCAGTACCAGCCGCACTAATAACGGCACCTGAGCTATCAGATGTTTTTACGCTTGTTTTTGCCGACGATTCGGTTTCCGCCGTTGCCACGAATGTTTCGTTTGTTCTGTCCGACATTTATATCTATGTTCTGTTTTATCCGACGTTTACAATATTTTTTACTACACCGGATAATATTTTGTACGAAGATTTACTCAACTCTGCCGACTATATCCGATTTCGTGGCTCTTTGTCAAGGTGAGAAAAATTTACCAATGTAATTTTCACCTATTCATTACAGCAACAAGTTCTTTAACTGCTTCGACGCTTTTTGTGAACTCAGCCTTTTCAGAATCATTCATCTCAATTTCGATAATCTTTTCGACACCGTTTTTGCCAAGAATTACCGGAACACCGACGAAAAACCCGCCGACGCCGTATTCTTTTTCGCAGTAAGCAGCGCACGGAATGAGCCGCTTTTTATCTTTCACAACCGCTTCGACCATTTGAGCAGTTGCCGCAGCTGGTGCGTAATAAGCGCTTCCGGTTTTAAGCAACGAAACGATCTCCGCGCCGCCGTTTCTGGTTCGCTTGACAATTTCGTCGAGTTTTTCTTTGCCGATTAGCTGCGTAATCGGAATACCACCAGCGGCCGCACAGCTTAAGAGCGGAACCATTGTGTCACCGTGTCCGCCAAGAAGCATTGCGGAAATGTCTTCGACGCTGACACCGAGTTCCATTGCTAGAAAAGTTCGGAACCGTGCCGTGTCCAACACGCCTGCTTGACCGATTACTCGTTGTTTGGAAAAACCGGTAACTTGCAACG
>JBOFQC010000640.1:0-4756 GCA_051660725.1 Thermoguttaceae bacterium | reverse complement strand
GTATAAACGACTCTTGGGCCGCAAAGCTCGGTTTCGAGCCGGGCGAATCTCTCACGTTGAAAAATCCGGCAGCACAAGGTGAAGCGAGGCTGCGAACAACTCTGCTTCCGAACCTGTTTGCGCTTGTGCCTAAAAATCGCCCGATCCGTGACAAATTCCGGCTATTCGAGCTTGGTCACGTTTATTTCCCTGAAAAACCGGGTTCACAAGACGGGAATTCGGAAGGTTGCAAGGAAGTTGCCCGTTTGGCAGGCGTTTCTTTCCAGCAGTCCGGCACAACAATTGAGGAACATTACCTTGCGGTAAAGTCTGCGGTTGAAGATATTGGTACAGTTCTTTGCGGCAGTGATTTCCGATTCGTTGCCCCTGACACATCCGATTTTTCGCAGCCGTGGCGTACAGCGGGACATTATGTAGAGGTCTGTTTACAAGACGGAACTTGCGTCGGAACTCTCGGCGTCATTGAAAAAGGACTTTTAGCGAAAATTTCGCCGGAAGGAGGCCAGGTTGTTTGGTTCGAACTCGAACTGGACAAGATTCCCGGCAACTTATTCCCTGTTATTAAGTACACAGAATTGCCACGTTTTCCGGGCTCCTGGCAGGATTTCTCAATTATCTGGAACATTGACCGAGGCTTTACGGAACTCGAAAAGTTGCTTGACACGTTCACACATCCGCTTATTAACCGCCGTGAATTTTTGGTCGTTTACAAAGGAAAAGGGTTGGAAAAAGGAACCGGAAGTTATTCGTTCCGTTATTGGATCGGAGCTGAAAACCACACCTTGACCGGTGACGAGATTGACGCTTTTCACAAATCTTTTTTGGAATTCCTGGCTAAAAACCAGATTTCAATTAGAGGATAATTGACTCGGTAAATTGTAACTGTTCACGGTTTTTAAGGAGTTAGGAGAGAGGTGAGCAGGTGAACAGGTTATTCGAAATTATCTGAATTCTAACTCCTGAAACCTGATGCCTAACTTACCATTTCTTCATTACCTCAAACAATTCAAAATCGTATGAGATTCACAACTTTGTTTGCCGTTTTGTTTTCTGCTTGTATGTTTTCGAACATCTTGGCGTCAGAAGTTCGTGTGCTTTCAATAAACGTTCGTTGCAGCACCGCCTCGGACGGAGAAAACCGTTGGGAAAAACGCAAAGATTTTCTGCTTGATGTCGTCAAGGAAGGGGACTACGATTTCATAGGTGGTCAGGAAGTGATTATTAACCCGAATGACGAGATTAACCAGATAAAGTTTTTGGCCGACAACCTGCCAGATTACAACGTTCTTTATCTTTGCCGTGAAAAAGACCCGAAAAACGGTGAAGGCTCACCCGTGTTGTACAAGAAAAACCGTTGGAAACTCGACCCGAAAGAAAACGGTACTTTCTGGCTCTCCGACACGCCGGAAGAACCCGGTTCTGTAACTTGGGAAGGACAAAGCAGTTGCCCACGAGTTTGTACTGGCGGTCTGTTTCACGAAATTGATACCGCAGGAAAGGAAACCGGCAAATCGGTTTACGTTTATTCGACGCACTTCGACCACGTCGGCGAAACCGCTCGGCAAAAAGCGGCAGCGTTGATAATGGAACGAATTGAAAAACAACGTGGTGCCAAAAACGTGCCGGTAATTCTCGTCGGCGATTTCAATTGTGGTGAAAACAGCCCTGCTATTCGGTTCATAAAAGGCGAAACGGTGTCACTTGACGGGCAGGAAAAAGTTCCGCCGATGAAATTGGTCGACACATTTCGCGAAGTTAAGCCGGAAGAAAAAAGCGTGGCTACTTTTCATGCGTTTCGTGGCCCTAAACTCGACGCTACAGGAAAAATCGAGGTTGGCGAAAAAATTGATTACATTTTCGTAACACCGGATATTAAAACGATTAGTGCGGAAATTATTCGGACCAATAAGAACAGACAATATCCAACCGACCATTACCCAATAAGTGCAACGGTTCAAATAGAGCCGTAAGCTCGCTTTTCGCTAATTTATAATTGACACCAATTGTAGCGAGCCGCCAACGTCAGTTGGCGGGTGATGTAGTCCAGACGACCAGTTGTCACACAGAACAAAGACCAAATGTCAAAAATTCAAGTAAAATACAATAACGGCCCGGTAAATTTCAAGATTTCACCTCCTGGCTCGAAAAGTATCACGAACCGTGCGTTGATAATTGCCGCACTTGCAGACGGAAAAAGCGAACTTACCGGCGTTTTGGATTCCGAGGATACGCAGATAATGTACGACGTGATCTCGGCTCTCGGATTAGAAACGGAACAAGACAAGTCGGGCTGTAAAGTTTGTCTTACAGGTCAGGGGGGTGTTTTTCCAAACCATGACGTTGAATTATATGTCGGCAACAGTGGCACCACTGCCCGATTTATTACCGCGGCACTTGCTCTGGCTCAAGGAGACAAAAAATATCGTATTTACGGAAAAGACCGGATGCACCAAAGACCGATCCGGCACTTGACCGACGCGTTAAAAGTTCTCGGTGCAAACATAAGGTGCGAAAACCGTGACGGTTGCCCGCCGGTTCTGATCGGCAATTCGGAGCACGGCCAAACCGACTGGAATACGCCGGGTTCGGAGGGCCGCCCCATTACGGCGGCGGTTGCAGGTGATATTTCGAGCCAATTTTTAAGCGCACTTATGATGTCCGCACCGCTTGTTTCCGCAAAAAACGATGTGGTGCTTAGAATTACAGGAAATCTGGTGTCACGCCCTTACATTGACATGACAGCAAAGGTTATGGAATCGTTCGGAGTGGAAACGCATTTCTTTTTCCCGGACGACGAAGCGTTGGAAACCGGCGGAACAATCACGATTCCGCTTGGTTCAGCTTATAAACCGTGTAAATATCACATCGAGCCGGACGCTTCGGCGGCAAGTTATTTCTTTGCTGTTGCAGCAATTTGCGGCGGAGAAGCGGAGATTCTCGGCTTTTCGCCAAATTTATCGGAACATGTGGAATCCGATTTAGCACGCTTCGGGTCTTTACAAGGGGATATAAAATTCGTAAACTGCTTGGAACGGATGGGTTGTAAAGTCGTTTTGAAACCCGGTTCCATTTCGGTTATTCGCGATCCCGAAACCGTGCTGCGTGGCATTGACGTTGACATGAATGATATCAGCGACACGGTTCAAACGCTTTCCGTTGTGGCACTATTTTGTGACGGTCCGACGAGAATCAGAAACGTTGCGCATATTCGGCATAAGGAAACCGACAGGATTTCGGCAGTTGTTACGGAATTATGTAAAATCGGGGCAGTAGTGGAAGAGTTTCCTGACGGCTTGGAAATTCATCCGCCGAAAGAGCGTAAGAATGTGGAAATAGAAACTTACGACGATCACCGCATGGCAATGAGTTTCGCACTTGCCGGATTACGTGACCCGGGCATAACAATTTTGAACCCGGAATGTACACAAAAAACTTTTCCCGACTTTTTTGAGGAACTTTTTAAAGTATTATAAACAAGACAAAACAACACAGCCAAATAATGTGAAAAGTTTTTTATTCCTGTTAGCCGCCGAGTCCTGCTCGGCGTAGTACCCCGGAGCAGGGCTTCGGGGCTAACAATTGACACCAACACTCAACGCTACATCACAATTATGCTTCATCCACTTGCGGGACAAACGGCACCTAAAGAGCTTTTAATTGACGTATCAAAACTGGAAAACGATTATTACAATAACCGGCCCGACACGAGTATTGCGGAGCAACTGGTGTCATTCGGCACAAGCGGTCACCGCGGCAAGCCGGCAGACTGTTCGTTCACGGAATCGCACATAATGGCAATTGTGCAAGCTGTTTGTGATTACCGGGCAAAGGAGGGAATAACCGGGCCGTTGTTTTTGGGAATGGATACGCACGCCGCTTCGGCTCCTGCACACCGTACCGCTCTTGAAGTGCTTGCGGGCAACGGTGTCAACACCCAATATCAGGACCCGGCAGCCAGGAAAAACGGGCAATTTACGCCGACACCAGTAATTTCACACGCGATTTTGAATTTCAATCGTGGCAAAACAAGCGGGCTCTCTGACGGCGTCATAATAACACCGTCACACAATCCGCCAACTGACGGGGGTATCAAATACAATCCGACAAATGGCGGAGCAGCCGACACCAGTATTACGTCCTGGATGCAGAAACGCGCAAACGAACTGCTGGCAAATGGAAACCGTGATGTAAAACGTATTCCCTACGAACAGGCGTTAAAATGTGACTGCATACACGCCGTTGATTTTCTTGTTCCGTACATAAGCGAACTCGGCGACGTGGTCGACCTTGACGCCATTTCACAGGCCGGTGTCAAAATCGGAGTTGATCCGCTTGGTGGTGCCAGTTATGCTTACTGGATTCCAATTGCCGAAATGTACAAGCTGGACATCACAATTGTGAACGACATGCTTGACCCGACGTTTTCTTTCATGTCAGTTGATCATGACGGAAAAATCCGAATGGACTGCTCCAGCCAATACGCGATGCGGCGACTTGTCGGTTATAAAGACAGTTTCGACCTAGCGTATGCAAACGACCCGGATGCGGATCGTCACGGAATCGTGACACCAACCGGCGGCTTGATGAATCCGAACCATTTTCTGTCGGTTGCGATTTCTTACCTGTTCCAGAACCGCCCGAATTGGCCGTCCGGCGCAGCCGTTGGTAAAACGCTGGTGTCAAGCAGTATCATTGACCGTGTGGCAGCTAGTCTTGGCCGGAAACTCTACGAAGTTCCTGTCGGATTCAAGTGGTT
>JBOFQC010000639.1:0-3171 GCA_051660725.1 Thermoguttaceae bacterium | reverse complement strand
TCTGTAAGCGTATAATCCGAGATGCAGATAAAAAAGCGGCGGCTCGGCCTGCAGCAGGTCGTCGGACCAGGTTCTTGCGTGCGGAATAACGCTTCGGCTGAAGTATAACGCTTTTCCGGTCTGGTCAAACACGACTTTCACGCAGGCCGGGTTTTCGAGCTCCGATTTTTCCCGAATCGGCGTGCAAGCGGTTGCCATTTGACAGTCGGGAGAATCAATCAATTTCTGAATAACGGCGTCAATTGCGGCGGGGTCCATTTCCGGTTCGTCGCCTTGCACATTCACGAAAATGTCAACATTCGGCATTGAACGGGCAACTTCGGCAATTCGGTCTGTGCCACTCTGCGCGTTCGGATCAGTCATAATTGCGGTACCGCCGAACTTTTGCACGGTGTCGAAAATTTCCTGATCGTCGCAAGCAATGCAAACACCTCCGGCAAGACGGCTTTTCGTTGCCGCTTCGTAAGCGTATTGAACGAGTGGTTTACCGGTCTCGGCAAGTAACATTTTGCGTGGCAGCCGAGTCGAAGCCAATCTGGCGGGAATTACAATGTGAGTAAGCATTTGCGAAAATTGTGTTGGTGAAAAATTTATCCCGCTATTCTGTTAAAGCGGATTATTGACTGAACAACCGTCCCGTTAAAAAAGTCTTTTCTGGAACGGCTTGTCAAGCGGTTTGGCGTCAAAGCCGAGGTCGCAAAGCCGGTCAACGAACGAGTCGGGGCCGTGTGTGCAGTAAACCGTTTTTGGATTCACGGCACGAACCATTTCGATCAGGTCGTCGTAATCAGCGTGGTCGGACAACGGAAAAGCGAAGTCGACGCCGAATTTGTATTTGGCTCCACTTTCAATTGCCCATCCAGTCACGGCAAAAGTAACCGGTTCGGTGACGGTTTCGAACATTCCGACTCGCGGCGGCACGAGCAGAACCCGATCATTTTCGGCAATTATTTCTTTTAGTTCAACGAAATCGCCGAGTTTGGCACCGAGCGATTCGTAAATTTTGCTCACTTCGAAAATACTCTTGTGTTGCCGCACCGGAAAACCGGCGTCGGTAAGGATTTTCGTTATTTCCTGACTTTTTCCAAGCGAGTAGGCGTAAACCACCGGGGTGCGATTGTAATCGAAAGTCCGTTTGATTTCAAGAAGAAAATCGTCAATAATTTTTTCACGCGGCGGTAACCTGTGTTTTGGGGTGCCGAAAGTACATTCCATTACCAGATAATCGGCGTAAACGGGCTTTGCCGGTACAGATGTGGCAGATGGGCCGAGCTTGAAATCGCCGGTATACAGGAGCGATTCGCCGGTTTCGGTGTCTTCGGCAAGTAACATTGCGCTTCCGAGACAATGTCCGGCAGGAATCGCGGTTAATTTCGTGCCGTTCCATTCGATTGGCTGGAAATAATTCATCTCCTTGAACCGATGTTTGCCTTTGAGTCGATGTTGGCAAAAAGCTGCTGTTTCCGGCGTGCAAAGAGATAATTCGTGCCGGGCAATGTGGTCGGAATGTGCATGCGAAATGAAACCGCACGGCTGACGACGTGTGAAATCAACCGAAACAGCTGCGCGGGACAGAACCAATCCATTATTCCAAACAAACATATATATTACTGGGTACCAGAAAAAATTTAACGGGTTTTCAACATAAGGCATTAGGCATTGGGCTTTAGACAATAGGAGGTTGTATACTGTCGCCCGGTAAAACTGCATGTTTTCCAATGTAGGGTTAGCTGAAGATAATCAGCGTCAAACATTGAAAAACTCGGGAACAGAGCCGACCTATTTAAGCCTCGACGGCAGGTCGCGGGAGGCCGAACACTTCACGCGAAGCACTTATGCCTGAACGGCAGGTTTCCGCCCATGCCGGGCTCTGGTATATAACACAGGTCTCATTTCAGCGGTTAAACATAATCGGCAAACTTGCATTTGACGGAGAACCGCTCTTACCTAAAGCCCAATGTCTAAAGCCTAATGCCTTCTTTACAGCGTACCGGATTTTGTTTTTTTCGCAATACCGTTGTTTTATCAATACTGAAATGGTAAAATTAGACTTCGAACATAATTACTGAGCTTCTGGATATAATTTTGCGGTTAACAAAAGTATTTACGTAAAATTTGTCTGGAGCTTGTAGTGTAATACACAGCCAAATGTAAATTTGACATAATGCCAAAAATAAAATACCTGATATTCGACATTGAGAGTGTCGCCGATGCGGAGTTGGTCGCAAAGGTTTATTATTCCGATCCAACACGTGATCCGAAGCTTGCGTTACGACAATATCGGGACGAACTCATGGCTGCGAATGGTACAGATTTTGTGCCGTACACGTACCAGGTTCCGGTTTCAATCGCAATTGCAAAAGTAACGGATGATTACGAACTTACAGATTTAGTTGTGCTTGACGAGCCGCTTTTCAGACCGCATGAAATAGCCAAGCGGTTTTGGAGTGGTTGGAGCGAGTATTACGGAAAACCAACGCTTGTGAGTTTCAACGGGCGCGGATTCGACATTCCGCTTTTGGAATTGTCGGCGTTTCGGTATGGTATTTCTATTCCAGCGTGGTTTTGCACAGAACTTAAAACTTACGAGCAGCCGCGAAACCGTTACAATTCAAGGGCACATATCGATTTATGCGACATACTCACAAATTACGGTGCAACCCGGTTCAACGGCGGACTCAACTTGGCCGCAAATATTCTCGGCAAACCGGGGAAACTTGACGTTCAAGGAAACATGGTGCAAGACATGTACGACGCAGGTAAACTCGCCGAAATAAACGATTACTGCAGATGTGATGTACTTGACACGTATTTCATTTTCCTAAGAATGCTGGTTCTGCAAGGGAATATTTCTCTGGAACGCGAACAGGAGTTGGTTCAAATAACGAAAAATTGGCTCATGCAACGGACAGAAATCCCGGCGTTCTCAACTTACCTCGAAAAATGGGGTGACTGGCAAAACCCGTGGGTGTAAGAGGATAGAAGAAGATAGAATTTAGGAGTTAGGAGATAGGAGAAAAAAGGTGGAAGCGGCAAGAAGTTTTCGGGATTTAATCGTGTGGCAAAAATCGCACCAATTTGTTTTGAAAGTGTATACGGTGACACGCTCCCATTTTCCGAAAGAAGAAATTGTACGGTTTAACGTCACAATTTCGGCGGGCGGCTGTTTCA
>JBOFQC010000638.1:0-3474 GCA_051660725.1 Thermoguttaceae bacterium | reverse complement strand
GCAGCTATAAAGTGTTAGTCAAATTGTAAAAATTAGTCTTGTTCCTCCTATGACAGCGACTCTCGCGAGCTGCCCTAAAAGCCGACCCAACACTGATCGACCAAGCTGGAAATGCCAACGCTATAACGCTTCGAATCGCAACTCTGGGTTCGCAATGTTTAGCTTTCCGCTGGTTTTCAGGCCCGCCCGCTAAACACGCTCTTCCTTCGCCTTTCGACTCTCGCTGGAAATTACTAACCAACGGGCATGACGAATGTTACCCACAGGCAACGGGAGCATTTTGCCACAAACTGAACATCGTTGCAAGTCACCCCGGTAGAAAAAATTCTGGCAGCCCAAAAAGAGCATCAAATAGTCGCATTGTAACGATTTTAACAAATTTTTTCCAAAAAAATTGTCAGATTGGACATGTTACATGCAACCTGAAATCTTGCCCAGTAATTCTACTGGTATAATTATGCGTGTAACACATAAAATGAATACATGTTCCACTAATAGGATAATTCATTCTTGCCGTAAATATAGTGCCACATATGAGTAACGACCAGACGCATGCCGTTTTTCGCCGCCAATGGGGGCTGCTTCAAACCCTGTGCCAAGCGAAAACAGGGATCACACTTAAAGAACTTGCGTCAGATATGCAAGTTTCAATCAAAACGCTACGCAGAGACATAGCGTCACTTCGTGATGTTGGCGTTGTGATTCATACGACCACTGAAAAACACGGCGAATTACGCTTCACCGCAAGTATAGATAACAACATTTTTCTGACACCAGACGAAACCGCTGCGCTGTTTATAAGTAAAAATTTTCTCGGTATTCTTGAAGGTACGCGAGTCGGCTCAGCCCTTGATTCAGCGTGTGAGAAACTCAAACGGAACCTTAACGAATCAATAATCAACTATGCGAAACAGTTCGAACTGTTCTTTGATCTTTCGCATAAAGGAGTTGTCGATTTTTCTGAAAAGCGTGAAATAATTGACGACATAATGTACGCTATTAAAGATTCTTACATTCTCGAAGTCACTTACGAATCCTTAAAGTCAACGCAGCCAGAGTGTTATAAGATTCATCCTTACGGCTTGGTGTATCATTCCGGCTCGCTTTATCTTGTCGGTCACTCACAAAAAAACCGACAAATTCGGCATTGGAAAATCCAACGGATGCTGCATACCAAATTAACAACCGGTCATTTTGAGCGTCCTGCGGATTTTGACTTGCGTACACATTTAGCGGGTTCATTCGGTATTTGTAAGGGCGAACATCTGACTAAAGTCGGTGTCAAATTTTCAGCAAAAGTAGCGAGATATGTTTCCGAAGCCAAATGGCACCAGTCGCAAATAAACATTCCGCAAAAAAACGGCTCACTAATTTCGGAGTTCACTCTTGACAGCACGAAAGAACTAACAAGGTGGGTGTTAAGTTTTGGTAAAGATGCGCAAATCATTGAGCCGCCTGAACTTCGTGAAAAAATAAAACTGGAATTACAGGAATTGCTAAAATGTTACCAAGAATAAGAAAAACAAACGCTAAATCAATCGCGGTTCTATTTGTCGCATTACTTGTCATACTCATACAATCGCTGACAAGTTACTTTGACACCAGTAATTCGACAAAGCAACCGGCGAATGACACCAATAAACAAACGAACAACTTTTCGGTGTCAGGAGACAGATTTGTTGTTGGCGATATTTTGACAAAAAGCGAGTTTTACACAGCTAAAACTATAACAGTACAAGAGTTATATAAAAAGACGATTGGCGAAGTAAGTGAAAAATCAAAACGAAAATACAAAACGGTGCAAGATTACGTAACAGCAAGAGGCGAGCCAAGTTTGGCAGGAAAAGCGTTCGAGGCGTTGACGGTTCAGCAGCATAATGACACCGCAACTAAAAACGGTAGCAAAAAGTTGTTGGTGTCAACGGCATCATTAAATCGACCAACGGATGCGGCTGATTTATTATTGGTGTCAGAGAGCGGAGAGATTTTAGGAGTTTACCAACTTAAAGCAGGCAGAACTGCCGCTGTAGAAGCAGTTTCTGACCCAAAGTATAACGGTATGACAGTTGTGACTCACCCTGAGCGATTGGCTGTGTTACAGAAAGATTTGGATAAAAACAAGGCGGGCAAGTTGGTCAGGCTTAAGCCGTTATCCCCGTACTGGAGCAAAATTGACGAAGCGATTTCAAGCGGAAAATTGACCTCGGAAATCAATCAGATAACAGTGCCAACCTACGAAGAATCGCTCAATGCTGGCAAAGTTTACGTCGAAAAAGCGTTTAAGTGAAAGGTGTGAGTGCGGTATGTGCGCTGGCCAAACGTCTGGAATAGAGCCCTTCGGCTCCGACAGACGCCTTGAGATACAAGCCTAAATCGTTTGAAACGGAAATTTAATTATCCACAACGCATCTACTACCAATTTGTGACGATATGTAGTACAATTGTGTGAAGCCTTTTCATAAGTGTGCTTTAGAGTATCAGGTCTGTTTACAAAGGTATTGATCCTCAGGATTATTTTATGGGAATTAAAGTTGGTCTCCGAGTCCTGCCCGGCGAAGTTCCCCGGAACAGTGTTCCGGGACCAACAAAAATACGCAAAATTTTGCTGACAGTATTACGGAATGAATTTATATTTTTTTATCAATTGAGTTTCTAACATGTCTATGGATAGTTTATTGCCAAAAATGTCCAAGCTGAGAATCAAGCAACATTTAAATTGCCCGCATTGTTGGCATGAATTTCCAACAGATCAGCTTCTTTTTATAAGTGAATCTCCTGATTTATTGGGAGATGCCAAGCTTGGTGATGTCCAGCAGTTACGCTTTTTACCTCTTCGGTTCGACCTTGCAGGTGCCGCTCTCGATTCGCATGGTTTTGTCTGTCACAAATTGGCTTGTCCAAATTGTCACTTCCAAATTCCTCGTTCTATTTTGCATACATCCAATTTTTTTATTTCCATTGTTGGAGCACCTGCCTCGGGGAAATCTTATTTCCTCACTTCAATGATTTGGCAGCTGCGGAAAGTTATGACTCGCTATTTTTGTATGAATTTCACTGACGCAGACGCAGTTATGAACAAACGGATTCGTGACTACGAGTCGATGCTCTATATGGGTGATGATAACAACAGAATCGTCAATATTGAAAAGACAGAAGTGAGTGGCGATATTTATAATACAACACAAATTGCTGGAAAAGCGACAATACTTGCTCAGCCTTTCACATTTGTAATTTCGCCAATGCCAAATTACCCATTAACGCAAAATACAAAGCAGATTTCGCAAACCGTTTGCGTATATGATAACTCCGGTGAGAGCTTTTTGCCGGGGCGCGACTCCGCTTCGGAGCCGGTTACACGCCACTTGGCTAAATCCGACGCAATTCTATTCCTTTTTGACCCAACGCAAGATCAACGGTTTCAAAGAGCATGTAAACATCCAATTTCTGATCCGCAGATGAATTCCGAGCTTGGCG
>JBOFQC010000637.1:0-2406 GCA_051660725.1 Thermoguttaceae bacterium | reverse complement strand
TCTGTAAGCTCCACTTCTGGTTGTTGAAACGTTTGAGTACGAAGCGGTATTCGTATATGAAACCGGCTTAGTGACGCTTGTTGGTTGTACAACTCGATTCTGAACTTGACGATTTTGTACTTGGCCATGAGCGAACATCGCCGTTCCGAAACTGATGGCGACAAATAAAAGGAAATGTACAAGGCTGCTTCGCATTTCTTTCTCCTAGGGAGTGTTTTTAGAGTACGTTTAGAAAATCAACTGTCTAAACTACCTAATCAGCGTATTTAGGGATATCTTTCCTTCAAAAACACGAAAAACCAGATGTATTTTACCTGTCTTCGCTATTTTGCTGATGTGTTTTTATCCTCTAATCCAGTATAATTCTTGGATTACTCTTTTCTTATCGGACAGGAATAGTGAGTTCTTCCGAAAAAATAAGAATAATTCGATTAAAAGTAAAAAAAGATTAAAATGATACATTCGTTACAATCGGAACTGCGGGTTTGCGGTTACTCCCGATTGAAACGATTATGACAGAAAAAGAGGTGGGCAGGTGAAAAAAGCGAGCCGCCAACATTAGTTGGCGGGTGAACAGGTGAACAGGTTGCATAAAGTAAAGAAACCGTGCTTTCAGTTTTCAGCAATGTTTTAAGACGAAACCAACAAGAAAAAAATAAAAGCGGAGGGATTATCCTCCGCCTGTTCAATTATCACTTGTACCCGCCAGCTTACGCAGGCGGCTCGCTTTTTGTTCACTTTTTCATTTTCGGTATTTGAGGTACTTGGACAGTCGGCGGTTCGGGAACCTCGGGAAGTGGAGCTTTAGAAAGCTTGACCTGATTATTTACGACTTCATTTTGAGCTGTCTCGCTGTCTGGATCATCAAGGCGTAAGCTGCTTTTGTTGTAAACAGGTTGCGATTCAATCCACATACCTTCAGAATCAAGTTTAAGCACACCCATATCCAGTTCCAGCCTCATTTTTTGCGTAAGGTAGCTGACCCAGGTAGTCATAAACGTATTCTGACCACTTAAAAGTCGGCTCAAGCTGTCAAGCAAATCACGGGTAGCCGTTGAGTCGACACCGCCGGAACGTCCGGCACTTGGCTTTTCAAGGTTCAACTGCGCCTGCTCAACCGAGTTAATCGTGGTGAAAATTGTTGCTCGCTGTATCTCGAAATTAAGCTGGCTGATCTGAATCGTTCTTACCGAATCAAGTAAACGGGCCTGAACACCGTCAACGTAAGTGTAGTAATCACGTCTCGCTCGCTGATAATCAATAAGTGCTTTACGGTAAGCGTTTCGCTCCAAAACCCGTGTAAGTGGTGCGTCCCACGCAAGTCCAACCGACAGATTACCGGTACTTTGGTCAAAATTTACCGGGTTGTTGTTGGTCGTTCCAATGCTTCCATTTACTTTCATGTCAAGCACGCTTTTAAGTGAGTTTGCGGCAATTTCGATGTTTCGCCACGAATCGACGAGTGCTGCCCGCCTATTCATCCAATCGAGCCGATTCTCTTCAGCAATTATAAATGCTTCTTCAGCCGTAATCTCAACCGGATCAAGTGTAATCGAGTCAAGTCTCGTTCTCGCCTGCATCATGAGAAGGTCGCCCATTTCCATTGAAAGCCGGTTCGCAATCCGATTCAACCAGACACGGTAAACGTCAACGGGCTTGCGGAATTTATTGGTTTCATTTGGATCAACTTGACTGTCTCCCTGTAAGAAACTCTTCGCTTCGTCGAAAGTGAGTATTCTATCAACTGCATTGCCCAGTGCTTTGTTTTGCGATGCAATTTCATCTTCTGTAATATCCGCACCCCCAGCTCCCGCAGACTTGTCGTCAAGCTCGCTGAGATTGTCAGTGTCCATTTGATTTATATCAAACTCAAGCGACTGGTCGGCTTTCATAAAAACCGTACGTTCTCCTTGTGACCAGGTTTTAATACGTTGATGCACAAGCTTATCGCGTTCTTCTTCCAGTGCGGCAATTTTTTGTAACACAGAATTTATTTGCTCTTGAATCTGCGCACGGTTTTCGAGCACTTCCTGGTACAAACGCTGCGATCTCGGCCTGTCGTATTTCGACTGAGCAAGTGCTTGTAAAGTTGAATCGTACTGATTACGGTCCTGCTGCAACCTGCGACGTTCCCAAATCAGCGGTTTCATTTTCGCGTAGTACGGAATCTCAATGTTACGATTTATTTCCATCTTCAGTACCGGCTGCAGACTGAGCAGATTAAGTTCGTAAAGCATTCTTAACGTTTCGGCATCAATTCGTTCGTCTTCAATCATTTTTTCCAGTGTTGAGCGGTCAAATTTGGAAAAATGATCGTTTATTTTACATATCAGATCAATTTTTTGCTTTAGTTTCGGTAATGTGGCACGTGCATTTGCGACGCGACTTTCGAAATCGGCAATGTTA
>JBOFQC010000636.1:0-4762 GCA_051660725.1 Thermoguttaceae bacterium | reverse complement strand
GCAGCTATAAAGTGTTAGTCAAATTGTAAAAATTAGTCTTGTTCCTCCTATGACAGCGACTCTCGCGAGCTGCCCTAAAAGCCGACCCAACACTGATCGACCAAGCTGGAAATGCCAACGCTATAACGCTTCGAATCGCGGCTCGGAAGCCAAAAGTTCGGTATTCCGCTGATTGTTAATCAGCCAACTGAACGCTTGGTGGTTCTTCGCAACTCCGGCTTTATATCTGCCGGACGACAATTCTTGCCGCAGATTGCTCCGCGACAGGCATGACAAAAGTTGCCATCAGGCAACGAGGAACATTTTTACCAAAAACTGAAACGAGTTGCAAGTCACCCCAGAAAAAAAGGTTTTGGCAGTGCAGAAAGTGCTTCAAAACAGGGGATTTAAGCGAAAAAAGTTTGTGAATCGGTAAGATACGGGGCAGACAGCGGTGTTGTATTCGGGGGTACGTTGCGGCAAAAAAGCAGAACAACACTTTCCGAACGCGAGGTAACTTACGTGCCGAGTGATGAAAAAACGCATATTTATCCATCTAACTGAGACCGGAACGCAAACGGTGGTGCTTCGGCTTAAGCATAATTAACCATCTTCGCAAGTACCTTGTTTTCCTTGCGTTATTCGCTATAATAACGCAGCTGTAATAGGTTGTGGGCAAACTACTTATCAAATAAAAAGGACAAAAAAATGAGCCAGAAAAGAGACATTGTTAAAACCATCGCAGAACGCCTAGGGTTGTCGCAAGTCGTTACAAAAAAAATTGTTCAGGAAACGCTGGATGTGATAATTGAAACAATAGTAGAAACCGGTCGAATCGAGCTTCGCATGTTTGGCACGTTCGATGTTAGGCATCGTCCTCCTAGAATTGCCAGAAATCCGAACACCGACGAAAAAGTCAAGGTTCCGGCTAAAACCATCGTCCGTTTCAAACCGAGTATTCTCATGGAACAAAAAGTGGCCGCCTTGGTCAAAAAACGTAAAAAAACAGCCGGGAAGTAAAGTTCAAAACTGTCCTTGGCTGTTCTACGTATAAATCGTGAAGCCGTGTTATTCTGGTTTCACCCGACTTGTCGCTTTTGCTCTCCGGCGTTACAAAGATCAAAGTTTATTTCTAAGTAAACTTTTACATATTTGCATTTTAACCTGAAAAGCAAGCGTCAAACGCATTTAAGTTGGTCGAAAATATTTATTGTTTCGATTAAGATACACTAAAATGCCTCCGCGAGCTCAAGTTGCTTGTCGGAAACTTCATTTTCTTTATTACGGGTCGGTTCGAAAGCGGAACCTTCCCATTCCAAATCCGGGTCAATTGCTATAAAAGAAGCGCGACAATGTCGACACAGGACTTTGCGTCCCATGTATGCAATTCGAACCTGTAAGCTCCGCCCGCATGTTGGGCAAGGTTGCAGATAATACGTATTCATTTTCGCCCCTATCTTTGTATTTACCACGAATTTAATGCTAAAACATTGCGGCAGGTCATGTCGGTTTAGAAGAACAACCCCTTTGGGATAAATTCCAACACTTAGAGTGCAACCGTCACTGTAACTCTCCTCCTGCCGCAACTCGGTCATTTTATCACAAAACATATTTCAATATATACCCACTGAAAATTTATTTCTTGTCAGTCGTAAGTGACGCCATTAGCGGACCGGGCTATAAAATCCAATGCTGTTTTTAAACATTTGTAGTTAAGCAAGTATTTTTTTGAAAAAGCTTGATTTTATAAAAAATGTATGCTAAAATTCCGATTATGAATATAGTCATTAGTACCTTAATTTTTCGGAGAGTGTTAATTTAGAATAGAATTTTAAGTATTTACAATTAGTTCTAGCGTGAGCGATTGTTGTTTCTCGAAAATACCGCCAAGTAATTATGAAAACACAACAGTATTGGTTTCGCGCCCCGAAAGGGGCGTTGGACGGTGTTGTGTGTTTGCCCTCTTGGCGGGGGTTCGAGAACAGCGCGGTTTGAACGCCCTGTTTTCGTTCTTGGGTTCTCTAACCAAATTCGTTTCGCGTTTTTTCTAATTTTTTGCATTTGCGCGTAATGAAAGATATATCCTCCCGCATCTCCACGGCAGACTTTTCGTTGCTTTTCCAGAAGGAGAATAAACTTAGATGTTTTTGCACCCAGCCCCCGGTCGTGTTACTGCTTGGGATTCCTGCCCCATCCCCTTTAACATCGATTCGGGGGCTTTCCCGAACTTGTGGTGCTCCCACTGTTTATTTTTTGGTAATAACTCAGCCAAATGGCAGAACAAATATTTTCGAAGTGTTCGGGGAATGGTGAGAAATTTCGGCGTTTTCGAATGAAAAAATTTTTCGCGCCCTATTGACACGGCGCCCTCCGTTAACCTAAGCTGAAGTCAGTACAGGTTACTTTGGGAATAAAGAGTCGCCCAAAAATCGTTTTCGGCGGGCTTCAATTTGTTTCAGAATATGCGTTTAGTTACCGTTACGTGATAGCAGTAACGAACTGACGAATTCCATTAACTTGCCGTGTCATTTCGGTTTTGAAAAAATATTGACTGCTTGAGGAAATTACTATAAAATTCAAACGGAGTTCAAACAAAGTTTTACGTATTTTTCAAAAATGAGAGGCCACGGTTACACCAATTTATTATCACTTTTTCCTAAATTTTTTATGAGGAGGCTAAAATGAAAAAAGAAAATGTTAAGAAAATGTTAAACTGGGGGGGGGGGGGTAAACAGGTAGGTTTTACGCTAGTAGAACTTCTTGTTGTAATAGCTATTATTGGAATTCTAATAGCACTTCTTTTGCCAGCGGTGCAGGCCGCCCGTGAGGCGGCAAGACGTATGCAGTGCAGTAACCATCTTAAGCAAATGGCTCTGGCGTATCATAATTATCTTGATGCATACAAGTCATTTCCTTCGGCTAGAAGTTATGTTGGGAGTGGTATTGATCAATATGCTTATGATTATTTGGGTACGCGAGCAAGTGGTCCGTGGAGTAATATAGTTACTTTGATGCCGTTCTTTGAGCAGCAGGCTACTTACGACCAAATTGCCGCACACACAAATGATGCGAGTTACCGTTTGACTGTTCCGTGGTCTGATGCAGTAGATAGGGGTGGACAGTTTTTTCCTGTATTAGGATCAAAAATTGCAACAATACTTTGCCCATCTGATTCGTGGGGTGGGCAGCCATCAACAGATACACACCAACTTGGTGCCACAAACTATATGACCTGTCGAGGCGATGGGCTTTGGAACAATGAACGTAACCCTGCAGATGAAGGTGGAGTCGCGAAAGTTTCGTCACGTGGTATTCTTGCGATAGGCCAATGGCGAGGCTTGGAAGCTTGTACAGATGGAACAAGTAATACAATACTTGTTGCAGAGTCTGCGTGTGGCACCGCACCAGAATACGGTACTGGCTCGTCTATGGGTCCACTTCGTGGAAATTTTGTGATTGAAGGCGGGATGTACGATGGAAATGCACGTCCAACTGCATGCCTAGCGACCAAAGGAGCTGCGAATTCTTATAATAGGCCGATTGCCCCAGATTCATGGAGAGGACAAAGATGGGGAGATGGGCGTATTGCGCATACAGGTTTTGTTTGTGTAATCGCACCAAACGGACCCCAATGTTCTTACGGTGGTGACATTACTTGGGGTGCTTATGGAGCCAGCAGTTACCACACTGGTGGTGTGAACACAGCGCGGGCTGATGGTTCGGTTCACTTTGTTTCCGAAACAGTGGATACCGGCAATCAAAACGCTTACCAAGTAACATCAGGTCCGAGTCCGTATGGGGTTTGGGGAGCAATGGGAACCAGCAGCGGTGGCGAATCGGTCAGTTTATAGTTTTTGATTTGATATTTAGCACATATTATTAACATGAAAAATTTCCTTACACTAATACTAATAATAACCGCGATAACCCTAATTGTCGGCTGTGGCGGACCGGCTCGTCCAAGCGATTTGCCTAAGTTGTATCCTGTGAAGATTACAATCACTCAAAATGACTCGCCATGCGAGGAAGCAACTGTGTTTCTGGCAAATGACGACACAAATTCGAAATGGGTTGTAACTGGGGTTACCGATAAATCTGGAGTTGCGAGTTTGAAAACAAACGGCACTTATGATGGCGCACCTGCGGGTTCATACAAAATTTCGGTTAGGAAAGACGAATATGTTCGGGAGGGTGAAAGCAAACCCGGAAGCCCTGCTCCGATTACCGCTCAGTTCCAAATGATTGAGGAAAGGTATACACTACCGACAACTTCAGGGCTTACAATTGAAATTAAAGGCAAAACACAGGAAACATTTGATGTTGGTGAGCCTGTGAAAAACTCTGTTAAGAGACTGTAAATATCGTACCTTACCTAATTTTGCGATATAATTTACAGACAAAAAACAAATTTACATTGCAAAAACAGATATTGTTTTGGTTATTGTGAAGGCCAAAATGGTGCCACATTGATACTGACTTTGCATGACACGCGATATTACGAGCCGGGTTTCGTAATATCGTTGCTTAAAATACTTCGTGTCGGCGGTGCACACGGTACGGCCAGCTATGCCGCAAAAGAATTTTTTGTAAATTTCACTAACAAGCTATTGTTTTTCACAAAATTTTATGATAGCTTCGTATAGTTCATTGACGAAGGATCGTATGAAAATGAGCGAATTTATAGTTTTTCAGCCCAAATTATTATCACTATTTTCCTAAATTTTTTATGAGGAGGCTAAAATGAAAAAAGAAAATGTTAAACTGGGGGGGGGGGGTAAGGCGG
>JBOFQC010000635.1:0-1849 GCA_051660725.1 Thermoguttaceae bacterium | reverse complement strand
TTGTATCTCCTTTTTTGGAATTAGTTCGCTGTTCCAACCAGTGATCTGGGCACAATCCCAGGCGATGCTGACGAAGAATTGGCCCCGTTACCGGGACGTTCCACATACGATATTTTCGGCTTGGATCGAATAGGATTTTCGTTTCCAAACCTGAGCAGAGAAATATATCAAACCCGAAATTGAAAATCAATCAGGGGGACCGAAAAAATTTTTCAAAGTCTTTCGGGCACAAATGTTACCCACGGGCAACGTCGAGCATTTTGCCACAAATGGAAACGAGTTGCAAGCCACCCTAGAAAAAAATTTTTTGGGAAATTTTACTCCATCTTGCGGCAAGAGTGCGAATGGGTAGAATACTGACGTGATCTACTCTAACCAAATCCGACGTGAGGTTTTTTATAGCGTAAATTTTTTCAACTAAACATAGAATCGCAAGTTAATCGTCTCATAACTCTGTAAAAAAGAGGGCGTTTTTCACACGCAAACCGGTTTCAGCCGGGTGAAAAACAGTGATTTAGCACCGTACAGCGCGCGTACCGAATGGGACGTTGCGTATGGTGCTTGCGAAGAATCCGTGCAGCTCCGACAACGGGGTTGTATTGTTGTGCGTTCGCGTACAACGCCTGCGTTTGCGTGTGGGGGAGACTTCGTATATGAGACGGCGTAACGTCCCTCTTTTTATTTCTTTGGGGATGGTGCATCTTGTGCGTTCTGTACCGCTGTCCGTTTCGCCCACATCGTTGATGCTGGGGCTCAATTTCACTCTCTCCCCAAAAAAACATGACGATTTTTGACGCTGATTTTCTGGATGAACCGTTGCTCGGCAATATTTATTCTGCACTCGAAGAACACCAAAAGGAGTTGAAGTTCTTGTTGATCGCATTGCAAATAGGCGGTGTAGGGCCTTGGGAACAATATGACACCATCGACGTTTATCTGACGCAAACGTGGCACCGCGTGTTTGGCATAAGTGGCAATGAATCAATATGTTTAGATGAATACTACGCTTTGATAGACGACACGGCAGAACGCCAGCGGGTACGTCAATCACGGGAAAATCTGGCTTCGCAGGCGATTGGCACGAAGTGGAGCGACACGTTCACTCTTGCGGGAAAAGCGGTCCGCAGTTTCGCGTTTGTCTGCGAATCGGCAACAATCGTCGGCGTGGATGTGGTGAGGTGAGGAATTTGTGACAATTCTATTCTGAATCTTGCACTTATATTGTAGTGATTGTAGCGGTTGTGCCGCAACTGTAATCAGATACTGGTTGTTCAAGCAGCCGTGCAGATTGATTTTTTTAGAAAATGTTGTATAATTCGCGTGTTTCTAATGCCCAAAATGACGAGTGTATGTCATGGTATGCTGGTTTATGAAGATTAGGGCGTGTTGACACTATTCGCGTAGGGTTTCACAAATCATGGCGAAGACGACGAAGGAAGAGTACATCACATCCAGTTTATCGTAACGTGTAAAAACTCGACGGAAACCCTTCAATCGTCGGAAATATCGCTCAACCTCGTTCCTCCGTTTGTACAACTCTCGGTCATATTCCCAAGGTTCAACTCGATTGCTTTTCGGCGGAACCACGGGAACCAACCCCTGTGACACCACTAAGGCTCGAACCCGATCTCCTTCGTAAGCCTTGTCCATTAACAAGGAAATATTATTGGTTTTGTAATACTCAGGTAGTTTGGGTATCAACACACAGCCTTCCGGATCGTCGGCTGCCTGACCGGGTGAAAGCTGAAACACAATAGGTGTTCGTTCATCCGCAACGATCAGGTGAATTTTTGTGTTACGACCTCCGCGACTTATGCCGATGGCTTGTGGGCCGTTTTTTTTCAGCGCC
>JBOFQC010000634.1:0-5001 GCA_051660725.1 Thermoguttaceae bacterium | reverse complement strand
TTTCACCTGCAGGAAAACAGACTCTAATCATGCCGCAGGAGCCTCTGCACGGTTCATTTTGGCGGCCTGATCTTTCATTTGACGCCGATAAAGTTTTGTTCAGTTTTAAGCCGGCAAATGAAAAAGCGTTTCATATTTACGAAGTAAATCTTGATGGTACCAATTTACGGCAACTGACCGGCGGTATCTTCGACGACCTTGATCCCATTTATTTACCTGACGGTGAAAATATTTTATTCTCAACTACTCGTGGTTACACATATGTCAGGTGCATGCCTCCGACAAACGCGTATGTGCTTGCACGTATGGGACTTAACAGCGAAAACCTTTATATTCTATCACAGAACAACGAGCCGGATTATCTTCCGTCACTTATGCCGGACGGACGAGTGGTTTTCAGCCGTTGGGAGTATACCGACAAGCCACTCTGGCGTTGTGTCAGTCTTTGGACGATGAACCCCGACGGAACACAAGTGCAAGTACTTTGGGGTAACCAAACAGTTTGGCCGGATTTACCGAAAGATGTCCGTGCGATTCCCGGAAGCAACCGTTTAATGTTCACCGGTAGTGCACACCACGACTGGTTTGCCGGTTCTATTGGTATCGTCAATCCGAATGAAGGACTGAATTTTCCTGATGGTTTAACAAAGGTGACGGCAGATATCATGTGGCCTGAATCAGGAAATGGCCCTGTTGATCCAATCGAATCTGTTAATTATCACATAAGTGGGAATTACACTGCGTATGACGGACCGTATCCGCTTAGTGACAAAGATTTTCTGGTCTCGGCAAAACGTGACGGCAAATATGTGTTGCTCCTCATGGATACGGATGGAAATCGTGAATTGATATATGAAGGCGTCAATAATATTTTTTATGCGCAACCGATTCGCAAACGTATTGCTCCTGTTGCAATCTCTGATCGTGTTGATTGGCCAACAATGGAAAACCGCGAAAACCCAAGTGATGGATTGATTTATAGCAATAATGTGTACGACAACGCTCCACCGGAGTTGCGTGGCAAAGCTAAGTATCTGCGTATAATGAATATTGAGCCGAAGACATATACATACTGGGACAACCGTCCATATATTTCTACCGGACCAGTGGTGTCAATGGTGCAGTCCGAGGGTGTCAAACGAATACTCGGCACGGTCCCGATCAATGAAGACGGCTCTGTTTCGTTTCACGCACCATCAGGCGTGGCATTGCATTTCCAACTTCTTGACGAGGATATGCGGTGCTTGCAAACGATGCGTTCGTTTACAGGTGTCATGCCGGGTGAAATGCGTGGCTGTCTGGGGTGTCACGAGTCACACTTGAAAACACCTGCGCCGGCCCCGAGAGTGGGTGTTATTACGAATCCGTCGGAAATAACACCTCCGGAATGGGATGATATTTCGGTGAGCTATGAACGTTACGTACAACCTGTGCTTGACAAGCATTGCGTGGCATGCCATGATGGGACTGAAGATGCGGTATCGCAAAAAGCTTTACCAAATCTTCAGTTGCGGTCAGGTTTCCTTCATTTTAACGAACCGTATATCACATTGATCGGCAATCCGAGCTGGGGTGCTCCGCAAACGTTATACCCAGCCGGGAGTCGCGGACAATGGGGCGATGCAGACGCTGACAAATTAAATGTTCCGCCTCCAGGTTTTGGAATTGCAGACACGATTTTAGTTGAAGCGTTCGATCAACGTGATCCAGCTGCATATGTGACACCGAAGCCAATGGAACTGCTTTCTTACTCAAGTCGCTTGGTGAATAAATATTGTGTTCCAGAACATTACGGTGTAAAGTTAAGCGAAGAAGAACGGCTTCGGGTGATGGTGTGGGTTGACGCCATGTGTCCATATTTAGGCTCTGACGATATCAGAAAAATGCCCGACCCGAAATTTCAGGGTAGTGATTGGATTTCAATACCACCACGTCTTGAAACCGCTCCGACGCCACGACGTCCTGGTCCGTTTGATCCTTTCGAGACTGATAGTGCCTACCAATGCCCCAATCCGGAAATGATTTTCGGGAACCCAATAAAAACTGATGGGCTAATCTACTAATTCTGTTTTAAACTAAACTTTTGCATAATTGATTGAAATATAGTAATATAGATGTTTGGAACGGTTGGGATACACCTGAAAAAGTTCCACTCGGGTCGGAAAGGGTGTCAAAGGAAATTTTACCTTTGACAGCTTTTATACGTAAGTGTCTTGGCCTAACACTGTAAATTTCAGTCTCAAACTTGGTTATGCAAAAGTTTGGTTAATCACAAGCCCAAAACCTGGTCATTTCATGGAAAAAGAAAAACAACATGTCGCCTTGGCTTCTGTCGGTGCGGCAATTCTACTAACGACATTTAAATTCGTAGTAGGAATAATGACCGGCAGTTTGGGAATATTGTCCGAAGCACTGCATTCAGGTTTTGATCTGATTGCGGCGATTATAACTTGCGTTGCGGTGCATTTTTCTGATAAGCCAGCCGATGGACAGCACCACTACGGACACGGAAAGATCGAAAATCTTTCGGCTCTTATCGAAACCGTTCTTTTACTTGTTACTTGCGTTTGGATTATTTACGAAGCTGTTCAACGTTTGGTAACCGGTAATACGCACATTGAAATAAGTATCTGGAGCTATATTGTTGTAATAACGTCAATTATAATCGACTTTACCCGATCAAGAGCGTTGTACAAAGTGGCTAAAGAGCATAACAGCCAGGCTTTAGAAGCGGACGCATTGCATTTTTCAACCGACATTTGGAGTTCCGTTGTCGTACTTCTCGGCTTGGTTTGCGCGCAGTTTGGTTTTTACTTTGCCGACCCAATTGCGGCACTTGGCGTCTCGGCAATTATCATTGTAGTTTCCTACCGGCTCGGCAAGAAGGCAGTAGATATTCTGCTGGACAAAGCTCCGAAAGGTATTACATATGATGTCGTGTCGGAATTACGTGACATTCCAGAAATCAAGCATTTTCACAGTTTGAAAATCAGAACGGCAGGAGCTGACACATTTGTTAAAGTCAATATTCATCTTGAGCCGAATCTGAGTTTATACGAAGTACATAATATTTGCGACCAGATAGAAAAAAGATTGGCGTCACGTATTCCACGCTGTGAAACCTATCTTCACGCTGAGCCGGAGGTTAAGCAACACTTGGATATGGAATTAAACGTCGAAATGGACAAAGAACCACACTGATATTTATGCAATTAGATTATTGGCGTTCGGGAAAAATTTGAGCAGATTTATTAAACTATACAGGAGCCTGGCATGGGCGAGAACCTGCCGTTCAGGCGTGAATAGGTCGGCTCTGTTCCCGAGTTTTTCAATGTTTGGTGCTGATTATCTTCAGCTAACCTTACATTGGAAAACATGCAGTTTTTACCGAGCGACAGTATATATCTCGTGTGAACTCTCGACTTTCACGACTCCGTTTCAATTTGTCGTGTAAAAGTCGAGAGCGTCAAATTTTTTGAAAACATCAGTAAGTGACACAGATTTTAACAAAAAGAATCTAACTTTCAAAATGTAAATCGGTGTAAGGACTTTTTATCTTGACTGCAAGTGAAAATCGAATACATTTTTTTTTGGCGTCCTTGGTTACAGTAGCTGATTCCGGCGAAGTTCTCTGACTTGTGTATTCTACTGGTAGCCCCTCCTCTGAGCGAGTATCCTTGATGGGTTCTTCTCCTGGCGTTGAACTTGCAACGTAACTCTTACCGTCCCAAATTATATTCATCTTACTGAAAGAGACAGTATAATCACCAGGAGTTGTCCCCCCGTCTGGTTTACCATGTAGCGTTTGGATTTTGTATACGCCATTTGCATCGGTACTACCAGAGGCGTCAAGCTCCGCCCCTCCGGGGTTTTTAGGTGTAAATATCACTCGACATTCTGGAAGTGGTTCGTCGTCCAAATAAACTGTTCCTGTGACGTGATATACGGCTGGTCCTCTGTTACCACAACCGGCAACAACAAATAACAGCGACAAAATCACGACAAGGTTTATGAAAAAATTAAGTCTTATATTAATCATGTTTGTAATGTATAAAACAAGGGGTGAATTGAAATATGACGCCCCACCTGACATTTCCAGATAAAGCGTCATGTATACTGTCGCCCGGAATAAATTGCATGTTTTCAAATGTTGGGAAAGCAGAGGATAATCAGTTCCAAACATTGAAAAACTCGGGAACAGAGCCGACCTATTCACGCCTCGACGGCAGGTCGTTCACGTCTCGGCGGCAGGTCGTTCACGCCTCGGCGGCAGGTCGCGGGAGGCGAAACACTTCACGCGACGCTACTTATGCCTGAACGGCAGGTTCCCGCCCATACCGGGCTCCGGTATAAAAGCCATGAATATACCAGCATAATGGCATAAACTATAGTGATGCCGATTCGCCACCTGCCCGACTTCCCAGAGCTCCCCAAACACCAAAAGTGGAAGCGCCTGAATATCTCCAGCAATCTCCAGATGTGTACCCAGGATAACCATTGTGGTTATTCTGATCGCCACAATTGATCGTTTCGCTAACAAATGTAACTGATCCGTCACATTTTGCGATATTGACACCACCAGTGTGGTAACTGGAAGCAGTATTCGTGGACCATGCCCACACGTCATTTGCGCTACATGAAGGACCATTCGGAGGAGACTGGGTCGAAAACAGAGTGCAATAATTTCTGGCATCAGCCCATCGCCATCCTTTTTCACCGTGATACCCTATCGCTCCTGGCTTATAGGTGCCACTAGCACCTCGAGTGTCGTTGCAAAACCCCGGCGCTATCCGTGTGTTTCTAAAAGAATCACCGAGTTCAACGATACCGGATTTGAGCGACATGTCTCCTCCACCTTTGCCTACACAGCCTTCCGAGAATATTATGGTATTACTCGTTCCATCACTTATTGACGCCATTGTCAAATAACCATTGTCATCATTTGGGTATCCCCAGAAACGCCGGAACGCAATACCTCTGGCATTAGGCCAATCATAGGCA
>JBOFQC010000633.1:0-3059 GCA_051660725.1 Thermoguttaceae bacterium | reverse complement strand
CGTCAGGCAATGGAAATTGCGATTCCGCTTCGTGAACATCCGAACCCAACAGTCAGGAACACTGCTCGCGATGTGTTGATCAATGCGCAGTTATCCATTATAAAAGACATTGCGTGCGGAAATTGGGAAAATAAATGGGGAGCAATAGAAAAATGGGTCTCGAGTGTAAAAGAAGTGATAATGGACCCGGAAATTGCGGCGAAAAAAGTCCTTGTCCGCGAATATTTATTCCGTTTGGCAACTACTGGGCTTTCGGCTCAAGCGACAATTTCTGATTCCGGCGATTTGGAACCGTACATCCAAGACGTTTTGCTTTCATCGGAAGAACTTTTCAACGTGATAAATGATCCGATTTACAAACGTCGCGTTCAATGGGAAGCAGGTTGCGCAATTTTCGACGCAGTACAAACGTATCAGCGTAAGAAAATGTACACCGCCGCTCTCAAATACGGTGAAGAAGCTGTTGATTTCATTGAGCAAGGTATTGAAGGAAGAACGGAAAAAATGGACTATTTCCTTTTGTCCAGACTTTATTTCCGCTTGGGTGCAATTCACGCAATTGGCATGAAGAATCACAGAGCTGCGATTATCTGGTTTGACCGAACAATGCCGATCTTTGACGACATACAGCGCGACCTCGGTCCCGAGGAAGTTGGTCGCATCGGCGAAATGTTGGTAAGTATGGGCGTCTCATATTGGGAAACCGACCAGCGTGAAGAAGCTGTAAGACTCTCGGAACTCGGTCTGAAAAGAATCAGAGCAGCCGTTGATAAAAAATATTTGGAGGCTTCGGCACTGTTGATTCCGTATTCGAACCTTTCAACGATGTATACCAAATTGGATGAAGTTGACAAAGCTGCGAAGTACCAACAGCAAGCTGTCAAAATCCGAGAAGCGTTACTTGACAGTGGTGCTACCAGAAGGCAGTAGAGTGAAGGTAATAGGTGATAGGTAAACAGGTGATAAGTGATAGAGATTGAATTTACATGCTCACCGATAACCTTTTCACCAATTACCTGTTCACCGAAAACCTGCTTAATCTGTATTTATGTTTTTCCAGAATCCATTAGCTGCGTTTTTATTCCTTCTGGCAGTGCCTTACGTGTGGTTGTATCTTGTACAGCCGCGCAAACGCAGTGAAGTCGTTTCGACCTTGATTTTCTGGAAAAAAGCTCTTGGTGGTAATAATGAAGAATATCTTGGTTCTCGGCTGAAAAAATTTTGGCCGCTATTTTTAGGCTTGCTTTTTCTGGCTCTGGTAACTCTTGCGGCAATGATGCCAGTCGTTCGCACGAACACACAAATTGGGAATGCAGATTCTGTGACACCAAACCAAAGCGTCACGGATGAAAACGGTTCCATTTCCACGAAGCCTGTGAAAAAGGTGTTGTTTTTCGGCGAAAAAAATCAATATTTGATTACCGCTTTGGAATTTTTGCCGGGCTTTATATTCGAGGAAATTTCACAGTGCCCGGAAACAGTTCCTGATGACGCCGTGTTGGTTATTCACAAAAGTAATCCAGCCGTGACACCAAAAGGCAACGTGTTTATTATTGATCCGCAAAACTGCTCTGATTTTTTTTCTTTTGAGCAAACGACAACACCCGAGGCGGTAAAACCAAACGGTGCCGCAGTCAACAACAAAAACAAGTCGGACATCCTAAGAAACGTCGATTTTTCCGGTGTTGTAATATACAACGACAAAAAGCTCAACATCAAAAAACCTGGTCAAGCAATAAAAATTCTCGCCGTAAATGTAGACGGTGAGCCGTTTTACGTGTGCAGCGAAACCGAAAATCCATATACTCGGCTTTTAATTCTTTCGGCTGATCTTTCAAAAGGAAACTTTACACAGAAAACCTCTTTTCCAATTTTGCTTGCAAACGCAATTGAGAGTTTAACACGTCTACAAACAGAAAATGACACCAAAAACAACATCGAACCCAAAGAATACCCGGTGTGGTTTTGGCTAGTTGCATGCGCAATTGCCGTGTATGTAATCCACTGTGCCGTTAGTACAAGTCGCAATTTTAAGCCGCGTGATTACCATTCATTATAGCAGTATTCTTGCCGCAAAACACTATTTTCGTATATTTCTTTTTTCTGTCTGAAATCTTGCATGATACGAGTCCCGAAGGGCTTGAATAACAAGAGCAATATATGTAAAATACGATCTTTTTATGGTCAATTTGTACAAAAACGGCAAAAACAAGTGGCGATAAATTAAAAATAGTGTCGTCATTGCGGTTTTGTGTACGCATGATAACAAGCACTATTTTGGTGCTGACTTCTCTTTATTCTTGGTTATTGGCCTACGCTAAAAAATGAACCGTTTTGTTGAACGATATGGTACCCGTGCCTTTAAGGCTTTTTTCGAATTCGTTTCACTGCGTCGTGAAAGTCAACGTCAAAACTTTTTGAAAAGATTAGTAATTAAGCAATATTTATGCCGAAAATAAGTACACGTCATCAATTTTGGGGCTTGATTTTAATTGCAATTCTTTTGTTTATCATGCAAGTAACATTTGTATGGACACAAAAATGGTTCACGAACAAGCTGGTGTTTCAAGAAGAACAAAACAATGTAGTTGGTACTGCAGTTGAAGAATTTCGCCTTTCTTCAAGAGACCTAACCAGATACTCACGGGCTTTTTGCGAAACAAAACGTGATGAATTTTACCATCTTTACCATGAAGTTTTGGATTACCGAAATGGTAATATTTCGCGTCCTCGAAACATAAGTAATTTGGCAGAACACATCAAATTTTCGGATAAAATCAGCCAAATTGAGCTTTTTCAAAAACTCGGTCTAGGTGAATCTGAACTACTTATCCTAGAACAAGCACTGAGAATTTGCGACGAGTTGGCTTCTTGTGAAATACAGCTAATGAATTTAGTCCGAAAAGGTAATTCATTTAATGAACCAGTAAAGTTAAACGAAGAGACTTTTGTTCCCCAAGAAGGCGAGTCACCCTCTGCATTTGCAGCACGAGTGTTGTATAGTTCGCAGTACCAAGCTTCTTTGAATTCAATTAGTAACTCCCTTAACGAATTCATCG
>JBOFQC010000632.1:0-7365 GCA_051660725.1 Thermoguttaceae bacterium | reverse complement strand
GTTTGCCCGCTTGGTAATCATTAGTTAGAACTCGTGGCACTTTGGCTTCGGCAACGTCACCATAAAGTGCAACGGTTGGACAGTTATGTGCAAGAACATATTCCGTTATTTCAGGCCTAGAAGGGAGAAAAATTGTTATAATTCCGTCTCCAGACCAATGAACCGGCGGAACTCCATAATGAACCATTGACGTGTCAAGAACCCAGTTTGCTTGCTGCGCAAAACTAATGATTCCTCTATGTAGCTGACCGTCATAATATGACAAAGCCATTAAAACACGTTTTCGTCGTGACGATGCGATATTCTTTGGAAATGTTGTTGGCATAAATATAAGTATAAATCATTCTGGACAAATCGTCAATAAATAAATACAAATTATCATTGACTATAATGTTGGTTGGCGTTACTGTATAAAAAGATGATAAACTTACTACTGCGCCTCAGATAAATTTTGTGATAATTAAGAGTTAGCCGCCGAATCTGTTCGGCATGGCACCCCGGTGCAGGGCTCCGAGGTTAACACAAATCGCTAATGTGGTTAACAGGAATTAAAAATTTTTCAAAATGACATTGATAAACACAATTAATATGCTTCGAGAAGCGCGAGAAAATCATTACTGCGTTGGAGCTTTCAACGTTGTTGATTATCTCAGCATTGAAGCGGTTGTCGAAGCGGCTGTTCGTCAAAATAAGCCCGCGATAATACAGGTTTCATCCGGCACGATAAAACGCTTCGGAGTGAAGAATCTGGTTCAAATGATGCAAATGGCTGCATCTGAAGCTCCGGTTCCAATTTCGCTGCACCTTGATCACGGCACTGATCGTACAGTTATTAGCGAAGCCATTCGAGTCGGATTCAACTCAGTTATGATCGACGCATCTTCGTTTCCTTTGGAAGAAAACATAAAAATCACACGCGAAGTTGTTAATGAAGCACACGATTTCGGTGTATCAGTTGAGGGTGAGATCGGAGTCGTTGCCGGCGTTGAAGATGATATTGTAATTTCTCAAGACAAGGCAATTTACACCACGCCGGAAGAAGCTCTGTATTTTCAGGAACAGACAGGAGTTGATTTCCTTGCCGCGGCAATTGGCACCGCTCACGGTTTCTATAAAGTCGCTCCGCGTTTGAATATACAAACATTGAAAGATATATTCGACAAGACGACTTGTCCGCTCGTGGTTCACGGAGGTACTGGTTTAGATGAAGCGACAATCAAGGAACTTATTCGTGCCGGTGCTTCAAAGTTCAACGTATCAACAAGGATTAAGCAGGTTTATATTGACTCCATGTACCAATATATTTCAAGTCGCCCAACTGAATATAACATACTGAAAGTTCTCGATAACGCCAAAAAAGAATTGGTCGTTATGCTCGAAGAGTATATATCACTTTTATCAAAGTCCTGAAACACAAAATGTATCCCTGCGATTTACACACACATACAGTTCGCTCTGACGGAAACGACACTCCGTTTGAGCTACTGAATAATGCAGCTTCAGCCGGATTATACGCTGTTGGTATCTGCGATCACGATATCACTCCGCCTTTAACAATTGAGCTTCCTGGTGGTGAAACCGTTGACAGTTGCATGTACGCCAAAAGTTTGGGCCTTGTTCTCATTCCCGGATACGAGTTTTCTTGTGACACGCATGTGGATGACGTACACATTTGCGGTTACAAAATGGACTGGAATCACTTGGAAGTGATAGCGGAAGTACAAGCGGCAAAAGAGAGCAAATCAAACGCTTATCGTGATTTATGTATCGAACTTTCAAGGAACGGTATGCCAATCGATTGGGAAAAAGATATTCTGACATACACGTTAAATGGACTGCTCGCCAAAAGAGCTCCTGACGAAGTACAACGTAAACATATTTTCGAGGCAATGGCCCAAAAAGGTTACGTTGAACAGTGGAGTGACGCCAAAATACTTGTGCGTGACACACCGCAATTGAATATTCGTCGTCGTAAAATTGACCCGGTGCAGGCGATTAAACTCATACATAAAGCAGGAGGAATCGCAATCCTGGCACATCCGTACCTTATTGACGAAATGGTTTATCCAAACGGAAGTTCTGAACCAATCTCGCGAGATGAGTATATTGACCGTTTAATTGACGCCGGACTTGACGGCATTGAAGCGTCTTATACTTACGATAAAACTTCGTATAAAGGAACTATGACGCCGGAAGAAATTGAACATCAAATCAAAAGCAAATACTCGTCGCGAGTACGTTTTATAAGTGGCGGCTCGGATTACCACGCCGACGCAAAAAAAGGAAGCAAAAAAGTCAGAAACCTCGGCGAACGCGGGATTTCGGCCAACGAATTTCATGCGATTTTTGATTAAAAATAGCGTGTTTATAAAATTGATATTATACAAAAAACATAAAATTTAACTTGATACCGGATTCGGTGTTAAGGCATCAAACATTCATTATTAACTCAGATAAATTTTCAAAGAACAATGAAAATCAAAACAAAAGAAGAATTGGCCAGGGTAATGGATTACTCAATCCTGCCTAAACAAACGGTTGAAAAGGAAATCCTGGAAGGGTGCGCTCTTACACGTAAGTACAGATTCGCTGCGTTTTACACGAGCAGTTCGTATTGGACGCCACTTGTTGTGAGTGAACTTGCCGGTTTTGATGACGTCGAAATCGGAATTGGCGTCGCGTTTCCATTTGGGACCGCTCCACTGGAACTGAAAATGTTTGAAATTGAACAGGCGATTGAACGCGGTTGTACGGCTATTGATCTCGTACTTAATATTGGTGCTGTAAAAAGTAAAAAATTCACGGAAGCCCGAACCGAAATTGAAAAATTTGCCGAAGTCTGCCGAGGCCGTGCAGTGAGCAAATGTATTTTGGAAGTTTGTTATTTATCAGATGAAGAAATCAAAACGGTGTGCGAAATGGTTCGTGACGCCAAAATTGATTACGCCAAAACTTCAACTGGACAGTTTGAGGGGCCGTCACTGCAGCAAGTGCTTTTAATGCGTAAAACACTTGAAAACAGTCCGGTAAAGCTGAAAGTGTCTGGCGTCAAATCGCCGCGTCCTCAAAATGCAATTGCGTTTTTGCAAGCAGGGGCAAGCCGTATAGGAACTCGCGCTGCTGTTGAAATTGTCGAATCCTGGGATTCTCTGGTCGAGGCCGGACTAATTGATTAGCAGCTTTTGAGGTGAAAAAATATTGGGATAATAAAATGGAATACTTGGCAAGCGTTGATCTCGGCACAACTGGTGTTCGTTGTTGTATTTTCACCCCACAAGGTGAACGGGTCGCCACTTCATACAAAGAGTATGACGCGAATTATCCGGCTTTCGGGTGGGTGGAACAGGACATGTCCGCAATGTTGGAGTCCGCTTTTACCGTTTGTCGTGAAGCCATTACCGGATCAGAAGTTAAAGCGTCGTATATACGTGGAATTGCTTTCTCGGCGCAGCGTTCATGTTTTTGTCCAATTGACGAGAATGACCAACTTGTCCGGCCAATGATTTCTTGGCAGGATGTTCGCACTCATGCAGAAGTCGAGGACATGAAACATGTTATTACTGCAGAGCAATTTTCGTTTGAGAGCGGCCTTCCGCTCAGTACCGTGAATTTACTCTGTAAGCTGCTCTGGATGCGGAAAAATGAACCTGAGTTGTTCTCGAAAATTCGCCGTGTTGTTCAGTGTTCGGATATGATTGCCAAAGCGTTCGGTGCTGATGATTGGTTTACCGATACAAGTTGTGCTGCATTTTACGGTGCATGGAATGTTCGTGAAAAAACATGGAACCAATCGCTTTTATCAAAGTTCGATTTATCCATTGATATGTTCGGTCAGCCGACACCGTCAGGAACTAAGATTGGTACCATTAACGCGGAAGTGGCCGCAAAAACTGGATTCGCGAGCGGCACTCCAATATGTGTTGGAGCAGGTGACCAGAATTGCAGCGTGCTCGGCATGGGCGGGACGTTTGCAGGTTTATTGACGGTAACACTTGGTACGGCTGGACTTGCGATTCTTTCGACAGACAAAGCCGCAACTGGATTTGGCGGTATGATTTGTACAAACCATATCGTGGATTCGTTGTGGAGCGTGGAAGGATTGTCAAATACAGCAGCTAGTTCGCTAAGGTGGTTCCGTGATGTTTTCGGCGAACATGAAGTTCGAACCGCTGAGAAAAACGGTGCTTCGGTTTATTCATTACTTGAATCGCAAGCCGCAGCGTCGCAGCCTGGTGCCAGAGGCGTGCTGTTCATGCCCTATTTGGCGTCAGCGGCTACCCCACGTTGGAACGCAAATGCTCGTGGGGCTTTTTTAGGACTTTCACTTGCTCATGAAAGATCGGATATTATCCGTGCTGTCATGGAAGGGGTTGTTTTGGAAATACGTGACATGATTGAACAGTGGAAAGTACGAGATTTTCAAATTCAAAAGGTCCGAATTGGCGGTGGCGCGACGAAATCAAAGCTGTGGAATCAGATTCAAGCAGACGTATACGGACGTGAAGTTGAAATTGTCAAAGAACAAGAAACGGCAGCTCTTGGCGCAGCAATTTTGGCCGGTGTCGGTGTCGGCATTTTTTCGTCTCTGCAAGATGGCGTTGACAATATGGTGCATGTAGTTGAGCAAATAAAGCCAAATCCTTATAATAATAGTACTTATGATGAACTATACTCGCTTTACGTAAGTGCTTATGAATCGCTTACGTCTGGAAATACATATAAACGCATTGCAGAGTTTCAGGGAAAATTTACTAATAAATAAAGATGAAATTACGAACTTTACTATTACCGGGAAAATACATCCAGGGTGTTGGTGCATGGACGCAGATTGTGCCAGAAATAAATTCGCTTGGTTCGGCTCCGACGATTATTTGGGACAAATGCGTTGCTGACCTGTTTGGCAACCAGTTGCGTGCGATTTTCAAAAGTGGAAATCTAAATTATATAGAAGCAATTTTTTCTGGAGAAACGGTTCGCGCGGAAGCGAAACAGATTGCGGACAAAGTAGTTGCGGAAAAAAGCGACCTTGTGGTCGGCATTGGCGGCGGTAAAACGCTTGACATCGCCAAGGCAATTGCGTGTTATTCGAAGACACCACTTATTACGGTTCCGACAATTGCCTCGAACGATTCTCCGTGTAGTTCGTTTACCGTGTGGTATGACCGTGACGGGAACGCAGATGGTTTTGATTCCTGGGGAAAATGTCCAAACTCTGTGATTGTAGACTCGCAAATAATAGCTTCATCGCCAGTGCGAACGTTTATTTCAGGAATTGGAGATGCGCTTGCAACCTGGTATGAAGCGGAGGCGGCTTTTAAATCACGAAAAGGGAATTGCATAGGAGGATTGGCAACAACAACGGCGTTGATTTTGGCAAGAACATGCCGAGATACGATTTTGGAATACGGTATAGACGCTATTCGAGCTGTGAAAAACAAGACGGTGTCACCCGCATTGGAAAAGGTTCTTGAAGCGACAATTCTGCATTCTGGCGTCGGATTTGAAAGCGGCGGCCTCGCAACTGCACACCAGATGGCGAATAATATGTCAGTTTTCAAAGAGTGCCACGGTATCATGCACGGTGAAGAAGTTGCTTTTGGATTGCTTACACAACTCTGTTTGGATGAAGATTGTTCATTTGAAGAACGTAATATGATAGTCGACTTTTTAATTTCTGTCGGTTTACCGGTTACATTTGAAGACATTAAATTACATGGTGTTACCCGTGATAAACTTAAAGCGTTGGGCAATATCTGCGTACTTGAAGGTTCTTTTTCTCACAATCATCCTTTCGCAGTTTCCGCTGATTCAATTGTTGACGCCATGATAATGGCCGATGCGCTCGGTACCGAAAGGAAATTGATGTTAGGTATTACTTGAAGATTAGCGTGCCTGCTAAAATTTGTTCATGTTACGTGCAATTATCAATTTCTACTGTTAGGACAAATCATTTTACTTGTTAGCTTAATTTATTATTTGGAGGAATCATGCTTGCTAAAAATTTTAAATGTAAGAAAGTAGCTCAAAAAGGTTTTACTCTTGTTGAATTACTTGTGGTTATTGCTATTATTGGCATATTGATCGCATTGCTTTTACCAGCTGTTCAGGCAGCTAGAGAAGCCGCACGGCGGATGCAATGCACAAGCCAGTTGAAAAACTGGGGACTTGCTATGCATAATTACATTGATGCGTATAAGGAAAAACTGCCGTATGGAATGACGCATCCAACTGGTACGTGGCGTCCGTTTGATGGAAATCCTGGGCAACGTCACACTTGGGTTCCACGTGTTTGGCCTTTTATTGAGCTAACTTCATTAGCTTCGCAGTATAATTTCAATGTTGGATTTTATGCAGAACCAAACTGTGTGTACAATGATCCTGGTAAACTGACACCAATAAATACACCGCAAGCGATTTATTACTGTCCAAGTGATCGTCCGGGAGCAGTTTGGCGTGGTGATGGTTACTCCGGTTCGCGCGGTAATTACGTCGTGAATATGGGAAATGACTGGTTCTGGAACCCTGCTTATGACGCAATGCCGCACAAAAACCCAGGTTGGTTGGGTGCGCCATTTTATTTGAATATTAGTGTCAGTATCGGTGAAATAACTGACGGCTTGTCAAATACAATGTTGCTTTCCGAGTTACTTTGCGCAGAAGATGGTGCATTTGATTTTCACGGTCAGCTGTTCAACGATGAAGGACCGGGACCAGGTTTTATGACTGTGACAGGTCCGAATTCCAAGACCCCGGATAGTGCTTTCTGTTATGTCGCCGGTCATGGTTCTGAGTTAAACACAAAAAACAAGCGGATACCATGTACAGGCCAGCCGCTTTCTGGAGATGAACGGTATCAGGCTGCAAGAAGTAATCATACAGGTGGTGTCAATGTTTGTATGGCAGATGGCTCAGTTCGATTTGCTTCTGAAACCGTTAGTATCGACATTTGGCGTGCTGCGGGAAGTACGAAAGGCGGTGAATCCGTTTCATTGCCGTAATATGTGTGTACTTTGCTTGCATTACAATTCTATATGATTGGTAACTGGTGCCAAAAAATCAGTTGTATTTCCTCAAGACAGCTGGGCTATCTTGGGAAGTCACTCGGGTTAATAAAGCATATACCGGTTATAAATTTACTTTAACTTATTTTACACTTAGAGTTACAGACATGCGTTTATCAATTTTTTGCCTGTTGGCAATTTCGGTCTTTTGTTTTGTTGGCTGTGGCAGCAAAAAGAAAGAAGTACAAGTTAGCGGAAAAATCACCTATAATGGAACTCCAATAGACACAGGAGTCATACAATTTGAGCCAACTGATAAAAATGGTTTTGAAGGTGGTGGAAATATCGAAGACGGAAAATATAC
>JBOFQC010000631.1:0-6089 GCA_051660725.1 Thermoguttaceae bacterium | reverse complement strand
TCTCGGGCAGGAAGATGCGATTACCGATATGTTGGCTGCGTACCGAGCGTTGCCGGCTGTACCGTTTTACACATTTCAACCGAGTAATTCGATTCAACCGGTTACTGTACGGTACGCGAATTCGCCAAACGGTTGTTATGTTTATCTCGTCAATGACGCACCATTTTCTGTTGAATGTCGAATCACGTTTTCCGCTCAACAGCAAAGTAAAGTGTTGGAACTTACCGGACGACGCCAGATATACGAATCATTTTTTACAAATAACCGTTTGCACTGGACAGTTTTTTTGCAGCCTTACGATGTTATTGCGGTCAAAATAAATGATCCGAATGCTTCTCCGGTTAATGTTGAAGTTGAGCGTCCAAACGACATTTGCGGACCAAAAGGAAAGTTATCTCAAAAAATTGATGCAATAACCAAAGCGTTGCAGAATCCGGTTGAATATCTAGTTCTTGATAATTCTGGATTCGAACATAATGTTGGGAGAAGCGCTCCCGGCATGATCGGTTGGAGCCGCATCGGAGACGACACTTTTGCCGCAATGTTAGACACACGGGTTAAGTGGCAGGGCGAGTCCAGCTTGAAAATGATCAGCTCAGGAACTTCAGGCGGAGTGATAAGTAATCCGTTTGACGCACCCGATTCTGGCCGACTTTTCATAAGTTTTTGGATTGGTGTTCCAGAAGATACGAAGCAGTTACCTTTCCGTTTGGCTTTAACGGGAAAATACCGTGGGAGCAATTATTTACGTACGGCTCCTGTCGGTGAGGCGGCGTTAATGGACATCCTTAATTCACAGTCTCAAAATGGCGTAAAGTGGCGGTTCATCAAGATTCCGTTTACGCAGTTACCTCTTTCCGGGTTGGAGAAACTCTCGGTCAGGCTCGACATGACAGGGGAAGGTACCGTTTGGATAGATGACATGCGGTTGGATTCAATTGCGTTTACCGAAGCTGAGCGGGTCGAAATCATGAAGCAGATCAGCGTTGCCGGTTTTCGGAAAGCGGATGATCGGTTTTCCGATTCAATTGCTCTGCTTGAAGGTTTTTGGCCGAATTTGGTTTTGGCAAATTCGTCTACTTCGCAAGTTACTTCGCAAACGCAATTTGCTTCCGGGGCTACGAATAGATTATATTCATCATCAAACAGGCAGGTTTCAGGAAATACGGTAATTCAGCATGAGCGTAATTCGTTGCCAAATACTCCTACAACTCCGACAACTCTGGCAAAGTCGGCGAAAACAGAAAAAACGCCAAGCAAAACAAGAAGCGGTAAAGATGAGAACAAATCGTCTGAGACGCAATCTACATTCTTTGGCAAGGTGAAATCCTGGTGGCCCGGAAAGTAAAGACTTAATTCGTTATATAACGAATTAATGAATAATAATAAATGAATAATATTATACGAAACCAAGTACTTGTGTTTCGTATTTGACCAAAACTCTTTTACGCAAAATCTTTAGTCTGCTCATTTTTCTTGTTTTCTCTATTCTGTTTATTCTATTTTTTAGGAAAATTCAGGATAATCATTATAATTATTTCGTGCGGTAGCCGATACAGAAAGAAGGAGTGGATGGACTCATTTTTTGAGTATCCTACTTTCTTGCAACCCCCTTGACTATAAAGGAGCCTACAATGGGCCAACCGCGTACCGTTGACCGAAATAAACAGCAGAATTCTGGACCGGAACTGCGTGCTTTTTATTATCCGGATACTGAACACGACGACGAATTTAATTCGGATGTTGACGCAGATATTAACTCCCATAATTCAAGTTCAGCGAAAATAATTGCTAGAATGCCAAGTTTGGACGAGAACCGATCCGGTAGTAGGGATACTCATTCCAATTATGCTTCGCCAGATTTTTGGACCAAAATCACTTCGTTTTTCTCGAATGGTATTTCGAGCAGAGTAACAGAACGGACGCAAATCCGAATACTTTGGTGTGTCGTTCTTATTCTAGCCAGTACACTTTTTTGGGTTTCGTTCCGATCCGGCGATTCAGACAAAAATATTGTTAAACAAACCGTAACCGATCCGGAAGATGATAGTTCGTTTCGCAGTGATACATTCACGTCAACGCAATCACTTGGTTCGTCCTTACAACGAGCAAGAATAACAGAAGATGTTGATTCCGCTTCTTTGGTTTTGCCAAGCACAACAATTGATTTAGCGGCAGATGATGACTTCGGTTACGATTCGCTTACACATGCAAATATTGCTTCGGAAGCCAAACAGCCCGGAAATTCAGCACATGCTCAAGAAATGCCGGCGATTTCTGCTTGGGACAGAGATGCAGACATGGACATTCCAGAGGATGATCGTCAGTACGGATACATGAATGCTAATACACCATTTGCACAAAATGCGTCTCAATACAATACTTCGCAAAATAATGCGTCAAATGGAAATCCGAATAATTCGTATGCAACATTCGAGCAGACAGACGATGCGTCGCAATTTGGTACGTCCGCTAACCGAAACAATAATGTAGCCAATAATGGTGGACAAAATTCTTCGCAATACGCTCCAGAGTTCGGAACCGACAATTCCCGTTATATGAACTCAGGACAACGGTACGGTGAGGACGCAAATAGACTGATCAATCAAACTAACCAGACTGGTTACGGTTCGGAATACCAACAGAACCGAAACATGCAGGCTCAGTATAATTCTCAAAACCTTGATTCACGGTACATGTCTTCACCAGTCACTGGTGCAGGCTTAAACGCAAATGCTAATTCAGGTTATGGAAACATTACGAATTCTGCGCATAGTGGTGCCACGAATAACATGGGGTACGGTAATGCTAACGGTGTTAATCCGAATGCAGCTACTTCAAACATGGCGTCAGCGGTCAATGCCGGGTATAGCGTGGAAAGTATTCGTCCTTCATCGTATGAGAATTCGTTCAACTCGTCACAATACGGTGTTCGTGAACAAGGAACTCCTGGAAATTCAGGAACTGCTGGAAATCCCGGAAGTTACGGTCAGTATCCGTCGTCCGGTTTACCGGACCAAATGTACACGGCAGCAAATTTCAATGACGTTCCACGTTATGACGGAAGAGCTGCCTCGAACCAAAATGGTCCAGCAAACGTAACAAATCAGCACAATTATTATCCGACCAGTCAGCCTGTAAGTAATAACACGTATATGCAGCCGACTAATACCCCAAACGGAGTAATACCTAATACTCAACCTGTGAACAATCAGAGGTATCCTTCGACGAATAATCAAAATGGTTATTCAAACAGTCAACAGGTAAATCAGGCGAATGGGTATTCTGCTGCTGGCGTAAATCAACCTGTAGGTCAGCAGAACAACCAACCAACTGATTATCGGAATCGTTATTGATCCTTGCATGAAAGTTAATCCTTGACTTTTCAGACGAAGTGAAATTGAGTCGCAAAAGTTTTGGATTCGTGGGAATTTCAGCTTGACACCAACACATCAGATTTGAATTCATGCCACTTTTGGACGACCAAAAATTAAAAGTGCCTGCGAAGCAAAGCAGAGAATCTCTTCACGAGAATTTTCGTGCTGTTTTTGAGTTCGAAACCGCTCCAATATCGCAGGTTCGCAGTGAATATGGTTTTGAAAACAAACATAACCTCGTGGTAGATAGGGATGAAATTGTTGACCGGGAAAGTGCGAACTGCGAAATTGATGAGTATGAAATTTTGGATACCGATGAAAATGATGTTCTGGAAAATATTGATCACGTAGAAAATTTTTCGAGTACAGCAGTGAAAGATTCGAGTGCTTTAGTGGAACGTATTGACGAATCACATATTACTTTGTTAGTCCCGGATCGCTTGCCGGATCGACCTAATGTTACGCTTGAAGAAGCTTTACGTAGACATCGGGCAATTGAAGGAGTTTTCGGACGCAAAAAAGTCGAACCTTCCGAACACCTGCTTAACGTGATGTCACGCTCAGCAAATGACAAGACTCGTGAGATACAAAAAACGACTGAAGAAAATTGCGGTGTCAAAAATTTAAAGGAAGTAAAATCTGCGCAAGTTTCTCAAAACGTAAACAAAAAACCGGAAACAAATAATAAAAACGCCGCTCAAGAAAACAATTCCAAAGAAAAAACTGGCGTCAGTTCCAGCGATTCAAAAGTAAAAAACATAAATAAAAACAACGAATCACAAGAACCAGAAATCCCGGATTTGATAACTTCGCTTTTTTCTTTGCCAAGTCCGCCGGTTGAGCAGCGATTACGCTCGCACGGTTACAAAACAACTACTGCGGTGACAACGAAAAAAATCGACGCAGAAAATTCAATCAGTGATATCATTCGTGGAATACACACTGTATTACCAAATGTTTCGGTTGATTGGCCGTTGCAGGTATCCCGAATGCAGAAAAACGCTGCTGAGCAAATGTCACAATTGACAGACCACCTTGAAGCTAATATTGCTTCTGGTGTCAGGTCACTCGCGTTTTGCGGTTGTTCTCCGCAGTGTGGCTGTACTACTATTTTACTTTGCTGTGCCAGAGAGCTTGCAAATCGTGGTTGGAAAACATTGATTGTAGATGTGAACACCGAATTTTCTGAACTCCAGCAAACGCTTGATATCTGCAGCGAGCAGGAAAACGAGGTTGTATTGCAGCTGGAAAAGAATCTGGACATGCTGTCACTATACAATTTGATATCAAACACATCGTCTCGAAATCTGTCTGATAAAATATCGGAGACAAACATTGGTCAGCCGCATGACATCACCTCTGATCATCATTTAGTCGAAACCTTGATTCAAATTGCCCATGAATTCGATGTGGTGCTTTTTGATTGTGGCAATGTCGGTGTAGAGTCGTGTGTAGATAACGGAGTTGGTTCAATTGGATATTCGGATGCCGATTACTTGTACGAGCTTGATTCCAAGCTGTCTCGCTTAGTACAACTTGGAGCAGACGGCGCTCTCCTGATACTTGATGGCAATTGCGTTAAACAAGAAGAAATCGCACCAATTGAGCAAAGGATAAAACAGTTTGGTATCGTCCGACTAGGTATTGCCGAAAATACTATTGGTCGCGCTAGAGTTGCGTGAGCAATAGTTTGACGCCAATTTTGTCTTTACTGAAAATATGCGTATTCTGACATTTGGCTTGACATCTGCTTTTCAGCGGATAATGTTATTCGATTCTTTTCAAGTTGACAATGTAAACCGTGCTGCTGAGGTGGTTTGTTGCGCATCTGGTAAATCCGTCAACACAGCAATTGGGATCGAAACACTTGACCGAAAAAGTGAAAGTATTCTCATGACACCGCTTGCCGGCCCAATGTTGCCTGCAATGGAATCGGAGCTTGAACAAATTGGTGTTAAGTTTCATAATCTTCCGACCAGTTCACCGACGAGAACATGTACGACACTGATTGATCGCAATGCACGAACTGTGACCGAGCTGGTTGAGAATGGATTACCAATCAAAGAAAGTGATCTTGATACCATTTCACGGTTGTTTTACGCAGAAGCGAAGAAATCCGAGATGATTATCCTGACAGGCTCGCTTCCTGCAGAATGTCCGAAGAATTATTATCATAAAATTCTTGAGCCACTTTGCGACAACACAAGCGGCAAACTGACATTGCCGGTTTTGTGTGATATTCGTGGTGAAGAATTATTGCGTATACTGAAATTAAAACCGTTCCTTGTAAAACCGAATCGTTACGAACTTGGTGTCACATTGAATCGCGAACTGGTGAATGAATCAGATTTAATAAACGCGATGAAAGAAATAAACCGGCTTGGCGCGAAATGGGTAGTTATAACAAGTGGTGCAGAAGCGGTTTATGTCAGCGGCAAAAAAGACGACGAAGTATTTAAATTCAAACCGATTCAAATCAACGAAACCGCCCTTGACACCCCGTGTAATCCAATAGGTTGTGGTGACTCCATGTCGGCGGCTTTAGGCTGGGCAATTTGTCGCGGCGAAACAATTCAGAACGCTGTAAAGATCGGAATTGCTGCTGCAACGCAGAATTTCAGGCAAATCCTGCCTTGTCGACTTGATTCTGTTGAAACGCTGAAATTGGCAGAATCCGTTGAAATGATTTAAGGCATGTTTTCAACGACAACT
>JBOFQC010000630.1:0-4457 GCA_051660725.1 Thermoguttaceae bacterium | reverse complement strand
GAAAAACGACGACAAGCGTTGGACTTACGGACGCGTTAAATAGGCTCGGCAAGAAAACAACCGTTTGTCTTCGTGAACCGTCACTTGGTCCGTGTTTCGGCATGAAAGGCGGAGCAGCAGGCGGCGGTTACGCACAAGTGGTGCCAATGGAAGAGATAAACCTGCATTTCACTGGTGATTTACACGCCATTTCTGCAGCGCATAATTTGCTTGCGGCAATGTTGGATAACCATTTGCATCAGGGAAATGCGTTGAAAATCGACGTGCGAAAAATCACGTGGAACCGCGTTGTCGACCTGAATGATCGGGCACTGCGAAACATTGTGCTCGGTCTGGGCGGTACAGCCGATTCGATACCGCGTGAAGGTCACTTTGATATCACCGTTGCCTCGGAAGTAATGGCGGTGTTATGTCTTAGCGAATCACTTACGCAGCTTAAAGAACGGCTCGGTAAAGTTATCGTCGCTTATTCAACTGAAGGCAAACCGATTACCGCTGCCGATTTGAAAGCCCACGGCGCAATGGCGGTGCTTTTGAAAGACGCGTTAAAACCGAATCTGGTTCAAACGCTTGAAGGCAACCCGGCACTTATTCACGGCGGCCCTTTTGCAAACATTGCGCACGGTTGTAACAGCGTGATTGCAACGAAACTTGCGATGCGCCTTTCCGACTACACCGTAACCGAAGCGGGCTTTGGCGGTGAACTCGGTGCCGAAAAATTCCTTGATATCAAATGCCGAAAAGCCGGCCTGACGCCGAATGTGGTTGTAATCGTCGCCACGATTCGGGCACTTAAAAATCACGGCGGAGTTGCCAAAGCGGATTTGAACAAACCGAATATTGAAGCAGTGAAGAAAGGTGTCAAAAACCTTGAAAAGCATATTGAAAACATGCAAAAATTCGGACTGCAAGTCGTCGTCGCCATTAATGCTTTCACATCTGATACGCCTGAAGAGATGCAAGTAGTAAGCAATGCTTGTGAAGCACTCGGGGTAAAAGTCGCAACTGCCGAGCATTGGGCCAAAGGTGGAGCCGGCGCAGAAGAACTGGCTAAGCTCGTTATCGAAACAGCTGAAAATCCGGCGTCAAATGCGACGAACTTCAAATTCATTTACACCGATGAAATGCCGCTTCTGCAAAAAGTGGAAACCATTTGCCGTGAAATTTACGGCGCAGATGGAATCACTGCCGAGAAAAAGATCAAGGATCAATTTGCTGCTTTGGAAACTCTCGGATTCGGAAATCTACCAATTTGTGTAGCGAAAACACAGTATTCACTCTCAGCCGACCCGGAACTTAAGGGACGTCCGAGCGGGTTTGTTGTTTCGATTCGTGATGTCAAGGTTTCCGCAGGAGCCGGGTTTGTGGTTGTTCTAACTGGTGATATAATGACAATGCCCGGTCTGCCAAAGATACCAGCAGCCGAAGCAATTGACATAAACGACAAAGGCCAAGTCGTCGGATTGTTTTAATTGGTATTATACTGTCGCCTGGCATAAACTGCATGTTTTCCAATTTAGGGTAAGCTGAAGATAATCAGCATTAAACATTGAAAAACTCGGGAACAGAGCCGACCAACGGGAGGCGGAACACTTCACGCGAAGCGCACCGCCCATGCCGGGCTCCGGTATAGACGTAAGGTATCAGACGTCAGACGTAAGATGTTAGCCCCGGAGACGGACTCCGGGATATCAGCCGCCAACAAATATTGCACAAAAAAATTGAAAACTTTTATAAAAAATCATCCTTTTCTTTCTGACCGAATAGTAATCGTATTCGTTTGTGTTTTTCTTTTTGTGCCATTTCTTGGTAGCACGGTTCTTTGGGACATGGACGAAGCGTACTTCGGTTCAATTGCCCAGGAAATGCAGCAGAAAGGCGAATGGATAATACCGACGTTTAACGGCGGAGCCGAACTGGGCGACAAACCGATTCTGCTATTTTGGCTGATGCGGATTTCATTTCTAATCTTAGGCGTGTCGGAATTCGCCGCCCGTTTTCCGTCAGTGTTGTGGAGTATCGGCACAACGCTGCTTGTGTACCAGATCGGCTTGCGGTTGTTTAATCGCAGCATTGCGAGAATCGCAGGTTTCGTGATTGTCACAATGTTGATGTTTTGCCTCGAATCCCGGGCCGCTACGACTGATGCGGCACTGATGTTTCTTTTCACAGCCGCTATTTATACATACATTGCCGGGATTTACAAAAAAAGAACATTACGCGAACTGGAAACTGACACCATCGCGCCCTCGCTCAAAGAGCCGGGACAATATTTCCCGCAGTCTATTCGAACAGTGATATTACTTTACGGAATTCTGGGCGTTTCCGTTTTGTGTAAAGGGCCGGTGTTTTTCATTCTTACAACGGCAATAATCGGACTGTTTTTCCTCATAAAAAGTGCAACGAAACCGACGTTTTTTTCAGTTGTGAATCCGATACATTTTCTCCGTACATGCGGCAAAATGCACCTGATAATCGCGGTGATAATGGTACTGATTATTGCCGGCCCCTGGTATCTTGCTGTTGGTGTCAAAACCGACTGGAAATGGTGGGAAATGTTTTTCTACAAGCACCATTTTGCTAGAGCCACGTCAACAATGCACAATGCACGGGGCCCGATTTTCTATTATCTCATAGTTTTTTTATTCGACACGTTTCCTTGGTCGGTATTTATGGGGCCGGTCTGCATTGACATGTTTCGCCGCATGCGCGGGCATGTTAGTAATGTAGGCGCCATTAATTCAAGTGCCAGTAATGCAACAGAAACCAGAGTCCGAACTCCGTATTTTGACGGGTTGATGCTCACACTTTGCTGGAGTGGAGTCATCGTCGTAACCTTCAGTTTGATAGCAACGAAATTTCCCAGTTACATTGCCCCGATGTTTCCGGCAGCGGCGTTAATTTACGCAAATTTCTGGCATTATTGGTCGAAAAACGAGGAACTCTGCGCAAGATTCTGGACCCCAGTTGTGCTTTTTGTGTTGGGAATGGTTGGCGTACTCATGTTCGTCGCTTTCCAATTTTTGATACCGACATTCCTTCCGGGAGTTTTTCAGAACATTGAAATGATTTCATGCGTCGGATTACTTCTGTTCGCATTTGCCACTTACGGATTTAGTCTGCTTTCGGTGTCAAAGCGGAATTCACTCAGGAAAACGCTGACGTTATTGTTTGTGTTGTACATAATGTCATTCTTCTTTTTTGGTGCTCCGCTGGTATCAACAAACCAGCGGTATCGTGAACTTTTTAATGCCGTAAAAGCGGAAACAGCAAACAATGAAATGCCGCCGATTGGTGCGGTTAATTGCTTTGCGTACAGCTGGGTGTATTATTCAGGCGGTCCGATAAAGCAGATTCCGCAAGACGCAATCAACAAGTTTTTTAGTGACACCAACAATAAAGGTGTCATTTTAATGCCGGAAGCCGATTACGAAAAAATGCAGCAAGAATCTCCAGATGATTCGCTTCATGTAATCAAAACGGTTCAGTTTTTTGCCCGCAAATTCAAGGTTGTAGCAATTGCCAAACAGTTGAACATCGCCTCACCGCTGACTTCTGGTGAATTGAATGAGGAGCCGAAAGAATGACGCCGTTTATTGCAAAACTTACGCTGCAAATCGCGTCCGGCACTGCTAAACTTGACGAAGAATACAAAAACAGCGTCGCAAATTTTTTCATTTCGATGCAAGACCAAACCGGCGAAAAAGCTGGAGGTTTCCGGGGACGCAAAGGAACCGGCGACTTATATTATACAGGTTTTGCATTGCGTGGGTTGGCTTTACTTGGCAAACTCGTTGACGACAACACGGCGAGAAGTGTCGAACAGTTTATAAGAAATCACATAAGCGACGAGATGCAGGGTGCTGACACCGTTTCACTTCTTTTCGGAGTGGTGTTACTCGAACTCGTAACCGGACGAAACGTGTTCCAGCAGCAAGGAATAAACACATCGGAATGGGCAAAAGAACAGCTTTTTAAATTTCGGTGTCACGACAATTGTTTCGCTTCTTCGACAAAAACGCCGTTTTCGAGTACTTATCATACGTTTCTTGTGTATTCAACGCTTGAAATTGTCGCACCTGACGTTTTTAACAACCCTGATATTTTGACCCAGGTGGCGTCAACAATTCTGCAAAGACAAAAACAGGACGGCGGCTTTGTCGAACTTGAAATGCTGAAACACAGCGGAACCAATCCTACAGTTGCAGCGGTTGGGCTTCTGAGTATTTTATGCAACCATTTAGCGGCGTCACAAGTTCCTGGCAATAACGAATTCCTGCAAAAAATCAGCACGTCGCTAAATTCCGGTCTTGAGTTTTTGGCGTCACAGCAAACGGTAGAGGGCGGATACCGTGCGAATTGCCGGGTTCCGATTCCTGACTTGTTGAGTACGTTTACGGTGCTGTCCGTATTGTTCGACCAAAACCGTTACAAAATGGTAAACATCGAAACGGTAA
>JBOFQC010000629.1:0-8967 GCA_051660725.1 Thermoguttaceae bacterium | reverse complement strand
TGCGACGGTTGCGAGGCCCGTAATGTTTGTCGGACCGCCGAAAGGATGTTGTACGATACAATCGCGCACGAAAACGAAAATAACACCGCCTCTGGGTATGACAACGTGTTAATTTCACCTTTGAGAACCGATTGTATCTCCTGAAACGACGTTTCAATTTTCCAACGACCAAGGTATTCCGTCGAAACATAATCCGCCGGATAACAGTCCAGAAGGTTCGTAAACAGGCCGACTATGGTGTCACCATCACGGGTCGAAACCGCTTCTCTTAACTCCCAACACCATTTCTGTTAAATTTTTCTGCAAATCGGTATTACCGTTGATTCTTTCCGGTGATTTTTTCAAATCGGTAATACTGGTTACTGTAAAACTTTTTTACGAGTATGTTTTTCTTATCTTAATAACTCTTTGGGCATTGTCACGAGGATTCGTCGTGACATCTTGTATTATTGAAAAAGTTTGAGGGAGATTGCTTCCTCGGAGTTTCACCAATAATTTCTAAAGGAGAAAAGCATGAAAACATTTGTTACATCTTTGGTTTGGATTGCGCTGATTGCAACATTAAGTGTAAGTGTACAAGCGGAAATATACACTTACGATGATTCGCAAAAATCAACTTTTGTGACGTTATGGCCAATGGCGGATTACAATTTTGATGCGATTGATGGATTACCCGGCGACCCAAGCATGAGTCAAGGTTTTAATGTGAACATTGGCAGTCTTAACAGTCATGTCGGGGTCGGAACCATTCGGGATTACTTTGGATTTCCGCCTGAGTCGAATTTCACAGATATTCAAATAATAGACGGTTATTTGTTTTTCACAACGTCCGTTCCCTACGTATTGTTTGATTTTGCAGATGCAGGAGAATTCACGCTAGCCAGTTTGTTTATTCACGGCTTAACAGGGGATCAACAACTTGGTGGAGATTACTTCCGTATAACCGCTTACACCAGTGATGGCGATTTCAAGTCGATTGTGCAACACGCGTCGGCTGAGGATCCGTCAATGTTTTTTGGTTTTTCAAGTGATGACAAATTCTTTACAAAATTGGTTATTGAAACACTCGATTCCGAGGGCAATATCATTTTTTTGAACGACAGTTACAAAGTGGAATTTTTAGCTCTTAATGGTCCGCTTCCAATAACTACGACACCAGAACCGGCAACGTTGGCAATGCTGGGACTCGGAATAGTCGGCTTACCTTTTGCACGAAAATTTCGTAAGAACACGAAGTAGATGAAAGAAACAAGAATAAAAAAACATCTGACACCAGACACATAGTCAATGTCAGACGTTTTTCCCCGCTGCATAATGTAAGCGGGGGTAATTCACCCAAAATTGTAACCGCTCACGGTTTATTAAGGAGTTGGGAGACAGGAGAGCAAACTTATCACCTATTCACCTGTTTCACCTATCTCCTAAATTCTGCCGTAAAATGGCTGCTAAGTTTTACTTGTACTGTTTCTGAAAGAATTCTTTACTTCCTTGCGGATCGGCTTTCATACCGGCGTCACCTTCATGCCAGTTTGCTGGACACACTTCTCCGTTTTTCTCGAAAAATTGCAGAGCTTTAACCATACGCAATGCTTCTTCGACGCTTCTACCAAGCGGTAAATCGTTTACTACTTGGTGACGTACTACACCTTGCGTGTCGATAAGAAACAAACCACGTAGAGCGACACCACCAGGAACAAGAACCTGATACGATTCGGCAATTTTCTTTTCCAAGTCGGAGATCAACGGATACTTGATACCGCCCAAACCGCCTTCTGTTCGTGGTGTGTTGACCCAAGCCAAGTGAGTAAAATGACTATCTACTGAGCAGCCGAGCAGTTGGACTCCCAGTTTTTCAAATTCGCCAGCCGCTTCAGAAAACGCAATTATTTCTGTTGGGCAAACAAATGTAAAGTCGAGCGGATAGAAAAAAAGCACAACGTATTTGCCGCGATAATCATTTAATGAAACTTCCTTGAAAGTTCCGTTCGGCATAAGAGCCTGTGCTGTAAAATCGGGTGCGTTTTGGGTTACGAGAACTGACATTTTTTTCTCCTGTAATATTTATACTATACGTAGTAATGTAACCGCAGTTTTCCTTGCTTTACCCTGCGGGAAAAGCAAGGGTTACAAAGCGAGTAAACTGCAACATATTGACCACGTGCAGTATATGGTTGTTATTTACGAGTAAACTTGATTAACATTACTGAGCGGCAGTTAAATTTAGCGGTAATAATTGTTAGCCGCCAAACCCTGTTCGGCGACGCACCCAGAGCACGGCTCCGGGGCTAACAAAAGTATTCATGCAAAATAATCCTGAAACTCAGTATTTCGTTAATTATATGTCTCTCAATATAAAAAAGATACCGTTCTCTATTTTTTTCATATAATAATAAATTTCAATAAGCGTCACGTAGACGAATTTTTCACTGACGCACGACCAAGACACTTGGTTTTATGGATTTGCTTACAGTAAGATGTCTGGTTAGCAAAATTTTTTGGGTGAGGTTTGTTAAAATGTAGCGTTCACCAGAAATTAATATTATAATAGTGGTATAAAATTTTATCCTTCAACGTCAGTGTGAACAGAGACAAAGAATCGGTATAATTGGTATAAGTGAATGTTTCGGCAATTCCGTCAATGCGAACATTTTTATTGCCGATTTGGCGATTAGGTGTAATTGTAAATAAAGATTTAACTTTAGATTATTAAAATTGGCCGAACTAAACGCAAACGTATCTGATAGTTTTTTGACAGCCATAACAAATGGTGCTGGTGAAGCTGCGTCTGCGTTTTCCCGGACGTTTGACAAGGATGTTACGTTTTCTGCCGGTTCAGGTGGAACGCTCAATCTGGATAAGCTGAAATCAGATTTTTCCGGTTCCGGTGTTGCAATGACCCTGCAAACCGGCGACAAAGCGATACTGATTTTGGTCCCTGCAAGCACTGGTTTAATTCCTGACTGGTGCAAAAATCCGGACGCTACCGGAAAAAGCAAGCTCTCAACACTTGCGCAAGAACTCGGTATGAATGTCGCGCCGGACGACTTTTTTCCCGAAGAGTGCCGGGCGCAAATGGTTCCTAACCTTGCCGAAGCGGCAGAAAACGGCAAAATCGGTGAAAATCCGGGCTTTGCCGAACTGATTATTAACGCAAGTGGAACCAAAACAACAGCCATTATTCTCTGGCCGATTGAAGACCGGGAAGAAGTCTTTAAGGTTCCGTTTCCGGAAGAACCAACAGCTGGTGCCGCCAACCCCGCGTCTGCTGCTTCTCCGGCTTCTGCACCTGCGTCTCCTGCCGCATCAGCACAACCAAAGCCGAGTGGTGCCGCTCCGTTTGGTGCCGCGTTTTCGTCGCCGCCGCCATTTGGCAATGCGTTTGGAACAGCACCAGCAACCAGTGATTACAACGCAACGGACTTTGAAGAACTGGAAAACAGACGACTATCAACGGACGAACTTCCAGGTTTTTCCAAAAGTGTTCTAAAAGTCAAAATCCCGGTTGCAGCTGTTCTAGCACGGGGAAGGCGAACAATTAAAACCATACTTGAGCTCGGTATCGGTTCAATAATTCAATTCGACAAATCTTGCGATGAGCTACTCGAACTGGAAATTGACCGCACAATTGTGGCCCACGGCGAAGCGGTTAAAGTTGGTGACAAGTTCGGCATCCGTCTAAGCACAGTTTTACTTCCGAAAGAACGCTTCCGACAGGTTGAAGTCCGGCACGAAGGAGAGTATAAACGTAAAACCACCCGCGGCGCTCAAATAATCGGAAGAGCTCCAATCAAATCCCTGGAAACGAAAGGGTAAAATCGTTCGATTAGGGTAGAATCGATATACTAATCCAATAATGGTACCGTTCATGGTATAATTTAGGAGTTTGTGAGCCGGTGGTTCGAAATTATCTGCAGTCTAACTTGCATCTCCTAACACCTTAATAAACCGTGAACGGTTACAAATAATGTAATGCGAAGTACTATAAGAGAAGCCTTAACGTGTTTTTTCGTTGTCGTAATTTTTCCGGTTTTAGCCTATGTCTGGGTAGCTAACAAGTTGGGTTTGAACAGCTTTCAAACTTTCGCCCAGCTATTTTCATTATTGCCAGGTCCTCTTGGCGTGCAAATAAGACGAGCATACTATTTGTATGTATTAAAGAGTTGCGCTAGTGATATTGGTGTCGGATTCGGGAGCCAATTTACCAAAACAGACGTAAAGATTGAACAGAAGGTCTCTATTGGTGGCTACTGCATGATAGGCATGTGCGAAATCGGAGAAGGCACGCTTCTGGGAAGCAACATAGACATTCTTAGTGGGCGTCACCAACATGGAAGTGGCGATGACATTGAAGGGCGTAAAGACGCTACACATCGGTATTCCAAAGTAAAGATTGGAAAAAATTGCTGGATTGGTAATGGCTGTATTATCATGAATGATGTTGGTGATAATTGTATTATCGGAGCAGGAAGTGTTGTAGTAAAACCTATTCCAGCCAAAACAATTGCTGTTGGTAATCCAGCCACTGTAAAAAAACAAATGTAAACGCACTTTTTTTCATCTTGTTTAAAACATCTGTTTTTGAAAATGCCAGAAAACCGTCCCCTGTAGATAAATGCCGATAACAATACTTCATCTTACAGCGTCACCGTTTTTTGGCGGTCCGGAACGGCAAATGCTGGAATTGGCCAAAATGTTTCGCTCTTCTGTAAATCCGCATATGCAAAGCGTGAAGTTTATCTTCGCTTCTTTTTACGAAAACGGAAATTGCGAACCGTTCCTTGCCGAAGCGGAAAAAAATGGATTCGAAACATGGACTCCCCAAAACGATTTTCCGCACATTTTTAAAGCCAGAAACGAAATCGCTCGGTTTTTTACTGAGAAAAATGTAAATGTCGTACTACTTCACGGTCACAAAGCGAGGTTAGTTGGGTATCTTGCCGCCCAACAATACAAAAAGTCGGGGCAAAAAATTATTACCGTTGGGGTTTCACGCGGTTGGACAACTGAAAATTGGAAAGTTGCAATTTACAACAAAATTGACAAGTGGATGCACCGAAAAATGGACCACGTCGTCAGCGTTTCTGACGGACAGGCCAAAAAAATAATAAAAAGCGGCACCCCGAAAGAAAAAATCACCGTTATCCGAAACTCTATTCGCACTGAACGCTTTAATGCCGACCCTGAAATTCAGTACCGCAAAAAGCTGGAATGTTTTTTTGACTTCCCCAAATCGGATAACCCGAAACCGGGTTACACGGTACAGAAAAAATCAGAAATTGGTGATTACAAATTTACCCCGGAAAAAAACAGTGACGAGCAGAGGCCAAAACTAAAAATTATCGGAGCGGCGGGGAGGTTAAGCCCGGAAAAAGGATTCGACGTACTTTTAGACGCACTCGCCAAAATTACTACGAGCCAGGGAGTCGAAAACGGTGTAAAATTAGTAATCTTTGGTGACGGTTTCTTGTTACAACCTCTAAAAAACCAAGCGGAAAAGCTCGGAATCACGAATTCTGTATGTTTTGCAGGGTTTACAGACGAACTCGACAAATTCATGCCGTGCTTCGACCTTTTCGTTCAATCCTCGCACACAGAAGGGTTGCCAAACGTACTTTTAGAAGCAATGGCTGCCCGTACAGCCGTTGTCGCAACGGATGTCGGCGGTACCGCTGAAGTCGTCGAACACGGTCAAACCGGGCTGCTGGTTCCTGCCGCAAATGCAGAAAAACTGGCAAACGCAATGAATGAACTGCTCAGAAACGATGAAAAACGGCGTGTTTTTGGCGAAGCTGGACGTAAAAGAGTAGAAAAACATTTCACATTTGAAGCGCTGGCAGCCGCCTACTGGGAACTTTTCAACAGTTTGTTTATAAAAAATAAAACGACACCCCCTTGACGGAATCGGAATCATAGAGATAATCTACCGCTCAACCTTCAAGCGAGGTTGCTGCCACTCTTCAGTGTGGTTGACATGGCCCCTTCGTCTAGTGGTTAGGACACGGCCCTTTCAAGGCCGCGGCACGGGTTCGAGTCCCGTAGGGGTCATTAAAAAAAGGAACGGTTTTTTGCCGTTCCTTTTTTTATTTTCTACTGTTCAACGGCAACAAAGTTACCTTTCTAAGGTCGGGAAAAAAGGAATGTCACCTTTCCCAGCCAACAAAACCTCGGTAAACGAAGCCGACCAACGGAAGGCGAACATTTCACGCGAAGCGCACTGCCATGCCGTGCTACGGCATCGAAGTCGTTCTTTTTACGGGAATCCAAAATACCGTTCTGCGTTGTCGTGGCAAATATCGGTTACCATTCGACCAACCAGCTCGAAATCGCTCGGAATAAGCCCGTTTTCAATCTCGTCGCCGAGTAAATTACACAGAATCCGTCTGAAATACTCGTGTCTTGTGAACGACAAAAATGAGCGGCTGTCCGTTAACATCCCTACGAAACGGCTAAGCAAACCCTGGTTGGAGAGCGTGCATAACTGTTTTTCCATGCCGTCTTTTTGATCCAGAAACCACCAACCGCTGCCGTACTGCAATTTCCCCGGAATCTGCCCGTCTTGAAAATTCCCGATCATTGTGGCTATCATTTCGTTGTCTGCCGGATTTAAATTATAAATAATCGTTTTCGGTAATCTGCCCTGCCGATCCAAAACATCCAGAAACCGGGAAAGAGGCGCAGCAGAACTTCCGTCTCCAATTGAATCGCAACCGCAGTCCGGTCCTAACGTTTCGAAAAGTACCGTTCGATTATTCCGTAATGCTCCGAGGTGAAGCTGCATTGTCCAATTTTTCTCGGCGTTCATTTTGCCAACTTCCAACATGATCGCGCTGCGGAAAACGACCAGCTCGGTATGTGACACCTCTTTACCGCACAAAATTTTATCGAAAATGCTGCCAAGCTCGGAGTCCGAAAAGTTGTCGTTAAAGTCGAATAATCCGAATCCATGATCCGAAAGTCTGCAACCGTTCGCGTGAAAAAAGTCGTGCCTGTTTCGCAGCACTGATATCAAGTCGGCAAAATTCGAAATTGAAGTATCACATGATTTTTCCAACTGTTTGATGTAAGTCGTTTGAATCTCATGTAATTTTTGGGCGTCAACTGTTCGCGCAGCTGGTGAGCCGAGATTCATTACTCTGTCAGGACGAAAAGTTGGCAACACGCGCACAGAAAATACATCACTGGCAGGGTTTACGGAATTTGCCGAACATTTGGTGTCAATTACATTTGTGTTGTCAGCAGTAATTTTTTTATGAAAGTCGAGTGAGTCCGCCGGGTCGTCAGTTGTGCAGAGAAGTTGCACCTTCATTTGCAGTAAAATTCCACGTGTTGAAAAATCCGGCAGGCCCAGCTTTTCATTAGCACGGTTCCAAATTTGCTCAGCTGTTTCAGGCGAAAGCAGCAAATCATCAATTCCGAACGGACGTTTTAGTTCGAGATGTGTCCAGTGATAAATCGGATTACGCAACGTTTGCGGCACCACTGAAGCAAACGCTTGGAATTTTTCCCAATCCGTTGCCGTGCCGGTGATACACCGTTCCTGAATACCGGCAGCACGCATTGCCCGCCATTTATAATGGTCGCCGCCGAGCCAGATTTCGGCAAGATTTTTAAACCGGTAATCTTCTGCAATCAACTTCGGCGGAAGATGTGAGTGGTAATCAATTATCGGTAAATCTGCCGCATAATCGTGGTACAACCGCTGTGCAGATTTTGTCTGAAGCAAAAAGTTTTCGTGTATGAATTTCATTGCAGTAATTACGTGTAGGATTATATGTTTAAAATTACCCGCCAACTGACGTTGGCGGCCCGCTACAGGAGCCTGACACCTAACACTATGCTAAACAACCCGGTTATCAATCAGACGAGTGGTGCCAATTTTCACCGCAAGGAGCAGCACAATTGACCGTGACGGTGTCACCTGTTCAAGTTCAACAAGCGTTTTCGGGTCAGCAATTGAAATGTAGTCAACAACGGTATTTTCAGCAGTTTCGATTATTTTTCGCATTTCGGCTCGAATGACTGCGGTGTCAAGCACATGCTCTTCGTGGATAAGTTTTTCTGCTTTTTCGAGGCTTTTATAAAGCACAAGGGCGTCAGCTCTTTCTTTTGGTGTCAAATAACGATTTCGACTGCTCATTGCAAGGCCGTCCGGTTCACGTATTGTTGGACAAATAATCAGTTTAACAGGAACGTTCAAATCGTCAACCATTTTACGGATCACGCAAACCTGCTGAAAATCCTTTTGGCCAAAAAACGCCACGTCTGGTGTCACCATGTTAAATAATTTAAGAACAACCGTTGCGACACCACGAAAGTGTCCGGGTCGGTGTTTCCCTTCGAGTGGTTCGGCAATTGAGCCGACTTCCACGTAAGTTTCCCAGTTTGGCGGATACATCGTTTCGACTTCCGGCACGAACACGATTTCAGTTTCAACAGTGCTCAATAATTCCACGTCTTTTTCAAGCGTTCTCGGATATTTTGCGAAATCTTCATTTGGTCCGAACTGTGTCGGGTTGACAAACAAACTCGCTACCACGCAGTTTGGCTTGGTGTCATTTGCTGTTTCGTACTGCCAATCCCGGGCCGCTTTTGCAAGGCTCAGATGCCCTTCATGTAACGCGCCCATTGTCGGCACGAAAGTTATACAGCGTCCGTTTTTTCGTTGTTCATTTATTGCCGTACGGAGTTCAGAAACAGTGTGGATAATTCGTGGTGTCATTTTTGTTTTCTAATTGATTCGAAATATTTTTGAATGTATTCCCGGTTTTCTGACGGAATTAGTTCGTGCTTTTGAGCGGATTCGGGGAGTTTTTCATTTATCAGGTACGTTTCCACGAAATCTTTTACCGCACGGGCTTCAGCGGTGTCATAAGACGTCGGATCATCCGGGGCAACAGACGAAAAGAATTTTTCCGTTTCCGCGTTTCCGGCGTCAACGATTCCGGTAATCTGTTTTTGCTGCCTCGT
>JBOFQC010000628.1:0-1934 GCA_051660725.1 Thermoguttaceae bacterium | reverse complement strand
TTCACCAGTTTGTACGATGATACCAAGTGAAGGTCTCACCCCGGCGTCAACCAAAGCGCGATTAACCGCAGCCGTTGCAAGTAATGCTGGTATTGGATACGCAAGTTGCGGTAAGTCCCGGTCTGATAAAATGAATAATTTCTTCCCGTTTTCAACATGTTGCATTACTGTTGACACCAACTGGTCAATGCCATCTTGCAGATTATCATACCATTTAAGCTTAATAGTAACCGAATCCAGCCCGGTTTGCGAAACTTTTGAGAGCCGCATTACATCTTCGTCTGTTAGTATCGGACGCTTAAGTTTAATAAGTCGTGCATGTTCAGGCGTTTCTGTAAGTATGTTCCCTTTATTGCCGATGTATGTAGTCAGACTCATAACCAGCTCTTCGCGAATTGGGTCAATTGGTGGATTTGTCACCTGTGCAAAAAGCTGTTTGAAGTAATTGTAAAGTAATGGCGTCTGCCGGGAAAAAATCGCTAGAGCGGTGTCATTTCCCATTGCTCCAACCGGTTCCTGGCCTGTTTGTGCCATTGTTTTCACGATTTTGTCCACATCTTCCCTGCTCCAATTGAACAACAGTTGCTGTTCAATAATATTTTGCATTGGCTGAGGGGGAGTTATGGAATCAAATAAGCCGTCGACTTCAATTTTATTTTCCGCAATCCAGCGCCGGTACGGTTTTTCACGTGCCAGCTGATTTTTTATTTCGGCATCATAAACTATGCGGTGGTTTGCAATATCACAGAAAATCATCTCTCCGGGCTTAAGACGACCTTTTTGTTTGACCGACGCGCTCGGAAAGTCAATGACACCTGTTTCAGATGCGAGAACAAAAGTGTCGTCGTGTGTCAGTGTATAACGAGCAGGACGTAATCCGTTTCGGTCGAGAATCGCACCTGCATTGACACCGTCGCAAAAAACAACTGCTGCAGGGCCATCCCACGGTTCCATAAGCATTGAATGGTACTCAAAAAATGCTCTTACATCTTTTCCAAGATGGTATTTGGCACCCCAGGCTTGTGGCATCAACATAAGCAATGCGTGTTGCATGCTCCGCCCTGAATGAACAAGTAACTCAAACATGTTGTCCAATGACGCCGAGTCACTTTGCCCGGGATTTATAAGAGGAAAACATTCTTTCAGCTCATCTCCAAACAGTTCGGAAGCCAGCAGTTGCTCGCGTGCATTCTGTTGATTTATATTGCCACGAATAGTATTGATTTCGCCATTATGTGCAAGAAATCTATACGGATGTGCGAGGTGCCACTTTGGAAAGGTATTCGTGCTATAACGCTGATGTACAACCGCAACTGGTGACGCATACTCACATTGCTGTAAATCAACGTAGAAATCATCAATCTGAGTTGCCAAAAACAAACCTTTGTAAATTACATTTTTACTTGAAAAACTACAAAAATATGTATCAGTAAGTTTTTTTTCAAGGATTCGTCTCGCTACAAACAATTTTCGCTCAAAACCCGCTGCTGTTTCAAACGCTTCCCCTGAAACGAATAACTGGCGTATTAAAGGCATATTGCTTTGAGCGCTTTTACCAATAGCTTTTATATTTATCGGAACGTCACGCCAACCAAGAGTTATTATATTGTGCTGCGCCAGAATTTCTGTAATAAGTTCTTCATGTCCCAAACCGCCGAATAGCACAGCAACGGCGTAACGATTTTCCATGACAGAAGTCGTGCCATGAATTGTTCGGCGCGGCTCTGGCAGTTCGAAACCAAGATTTTTTCTAAAAAACATGTCGGGAATTGCGGTAAGAATGCCAGCCCCGTCACCGGTTTCCGGGTCACTTCCGGCGGCTCCTCGATGAATCAAACGCTTCAGAACCTTTATACCCATTTTTACTATTTCGTGTCTTGGCTCATTTGTCAGCGTGGCGACAAGTCCTATTCCACAAGCGTCATGTTCGTAGT
>JBOFQC010000627.1:0-6459 GCA_051660725.1 Thermoguttaceae bacterium | reverse complement strand
CTTAAAGCAATATACGAAATAGACATTCGTTCCGAAAACGTTGTGTTAAAATTCCCACCACTACCACTCGTTCCACAAGGTGCGAAATGGGACGGCATACAAGTTCAGCCGGTTGCAGTGTTTCAGGAATCCAAAACCGGCACGCAACAAAACCCTGTCACTACGAAAGACATCACGTCCGCAAAAACTATTGATTTCGTTTTATCCGGTCAAAAAATTGGGAAGCACACTCTGGAATTGACGTTGCATCCAACGGTTCAAATTGTCGACGCAACTAAACGTAAAATTTCAATTGATAAAATACCGTCAGTACCAAACGCAACACTGGAACTGAGCCTTTCGCCCGATGTCTCGCTAATTTCTGTTGAAAACGCGCTTGGTTTGACAACGAATGAACCGGGAAAAATGACAACGAATCTCGGTTCTCTTGATAATTTGACCCTTTCATGGACCGACAACACCATGCGTGGGGCGCAAACCGTTATTGATCTCGACCAACTTTTCTGGCTGCATATTCGCACAAACCAAGTGGAAGTCGTCGCGCAATATAAATTCCGTGTTAATAACGGTAAAGTTGAACATCTTCTCTTGCCAACCGATGAGAGAATGCAATTGATCGGCTCGCCGTTTTGCGAAACCCATTCCGACGAAACGTTTGAAATTGACACCAGTACTGAAGGCGTGGTCCGCTTGATTCCAAAAGAGCCGCTTTCGGGCCAACACACAATTCGTGCGAACTTTTCCTTGCGTAATTTTTCCGGAATCGGCGTTTTACCACTTTTACACATTGCCGCACAGCCGAATCAATTGTTGAGCCGATCCTGGCTTGGCATATCTTACGATTCGCCGTTACACTTGGACCGTTTGCCGTTGTCGAAGATCAGCACTGACCGATTTCGCCAATTATGGGAAACTCCGGTCACCACAACACTCGTGGCTGCTTATGATTTGACGAATCTCGAATCCGACGCCTCGGTTTCAATCAAGGCGCAAGATTCCAGCCTCAAAGCCGACGAAATCACTTCCGTTCTACTTCGTGCAGATAGAACAGAGATGAAATACGACGCCGTGATCCAATCGACGAATCAAATTTTTGATAACACGTTATTAATTCCCGAAGACTTTGATATCGAACAACTTACAGTTACAAGTAAAGCAACCGGCAGTGAAAAAAATGATACCGTGCCGGTAAGATGGGTTGTTCGTCCGCAATTAGTATCCCTTAATAACACACAAAAAGCTGCTTCTACTGCTCCAACTGTTTCAGGTATTTCAAACACCGCAAACTCTGCTGATAATGAGCCTGAGCCGTTATATAAAAAGGTGTCAATATTTTTTGATAACCCAATTATGCAGCAATACCAGATTTCGATTCTTGGTAAAATTACGTCAAAAGAAAGTCTCGCCCTTGATGCGACTAGACAAATCCCGCTCATTTTCGTTGAGAATGCTGATGTTACCATTAATAGGTTACAAATTTTCCGATCTCAGAATATTTTGGTTCAGAACAAAATTATTCCCAGTATTTGGACCGAAGAGACACAGAATGGTTTTACAAAAGTAGAAACTAATAATTTGGAAGCGACGCGAGTTTGGGACAACGCAATTCCTGTGGGAGTCTGGAACATTAAAAAAAATGTATCAGATGAAAGTAAAATTGATCCGCCGCTTACACAAAATATCATTCCTGCGTTCACTCTTTCACTTAACGACCCGAAAGTGTCGGGGTTTCAGGTAACACAATTAGTTCGGAACCAATTTAATGATCGTTGGGAATTGGCAACCGAGTTTTGCCTGGACATTGAAAACGGCGAAATCGGCGAGTTACGTTTGTTATACAGCGAACCCTCGGTTTTTCCGCCGAAAGTTATTCCGCCCATGAAAGCAAGCGAGGCAACCGAAAACGGAAAAAGAATTCTTGTGCTTACGCCACGCCAACCGTTGTCCGGTAATGTACGTTTCCTATTAATTTCGTCGCTGGCGAGCACAACCGAAATGGTTTCCATTTCTGGAATTACGTTTCTGGATTTACCACTTGTTAAGCATTACATCGTATTACCACATGAATTACAGAAAAAATCTGTTGAGTGGGAAAAAGAACGTTTAACCGCTCTCCCAGAAGACGAATCGCTTAAAATTCTTGATTATTTATCTGGAACGGACACGAATCGTCCGGAAGAATTTACCACTACAATTGGTGCCATTTTACCAAAAAATGTTTCTGTTTTTTTGGCCAACAGCCCCGATTTTCGCGTTTCGTTGAGTTCGAATGGCAATAAGCCAATTGTCCCTCTTAATGATGTAAACCTTTATATCCGCAAAAACGGTGAAATACTTGGTATTTCAACTTTCGATTTGAAAAGTGAAGGAACCGAACATTGTGTACTCACTATTCCTGCGGAATATGAGCTTTTACACATTATCATAAACGGCGTCTCTTCACGAGGAACGCAGATTTCACCCGGAAAATACCAGATAAGTTTGTGGCCGAACCAATTTCCTCAAAGAATCGAAACGATTTTTAAAGGTAAATCATCTTCTTTAACTAATTCTGCGAAAGAAACCAGTGCCGTAAACATTCCGCTTCCCCGTTTAGAACCAGCAGAAGTGGTTGGAACAATTTGGACAATTGCTTTTGAGGGAGAACAAAATACTTCGCTACAGTATTACGTTAAACAGAACTTTGTACCTGCTGTGTCTCCTAAAATCACACAAAATGCTCAAAGTGATTCAATACTAAACCGTCACGAAGAAAGTGCTCCTCAAGATAACAAGTCCGAAACGTTCTCCGCACAGGAACTAGCAGAATATGCAAGATTATCACAAGTTCCTTTATCGGCTTCCACTGCAATACCCACACAACTGCGTTTCGACATAATACGGCTTTCGACTCTTGAATCGTTGATGAGTTTTGCTGTTTCCGCATTACCAAACACCGGTCCTGCTGCACAAAACAGCTTTTCGACTTCTGAAATTGGTTTGACTCCGTCGAATCCATACAGCACTTCCAACAGCGTAACAGCAGATTTAGCGATTTGGTATTCGCTTTGGGGCCGCCAATGGTGGGGAACAAAACGCAACCTCGATTCTCTTGTCAACTTGCGGGATAATAGTGATAAAAAGCTGAAAAACACGTATTATTTTCGGTCTGACATTGCGATTCCCGCTTCAATGGCAACGATTCTTGACATCAACCAAACAGCGGACCACTTGTTGAAATCGCTTGCTGATTCGCATCAGGAGTCCGTTAAAAAAACCGGACTCGATGTGCTAGCGAAAGAATTTGCTGATGCTAACTTTTTATTTGAAAATGAGAGCACCGCCTTTCGTTTGAGTATTGCCGAAAATCCTAGCTACTTATTTGGCGTTTCAAATGGTGAAATTACCTCACTGCAATTAATTACTTTACCGGGCCGGCAAAGTTTTTTCGCATCTCCTGCTATAAAATTTGCTCTTACCGCTCTTGCCGTAATAGTGGCAGGAGTATTAGTAAGGAATATACATCCGCGGAGATTATTTCGCCAATATCCATTCTTCGTTGGCACTGTTTGTGCAATTTCACTTTGGATTTTCCTACCTCCCGGCTATATCGGTCTCCTTTTGCTACCCCTTATCTGGCTGGCAATGGTTTGGCCGAGCTGGCGAATAAGACGTGAAAAGTAACCTTTTCCCAAGTTCTTGCCCTTGACTAAATAACCGTTTTTCCGTTATAATTGGCCTTTTGTTTGTGCAAATATTGTTTGTCCGAGAAAATTGAACTTCGATACCAACGAAAAGTAATTTAATCGTTGGTAAACATCAATCAATAACCATATAGTTATTCACAACTTCTCTGATTATCAATAATACTGCGTTCGCAATGCCCACTTTTAATTAAGGCATAACAAGTAGGAGATCAATGTAAATGAAAAGTGAAAGACGTCACGATTTATCTGAAAATTCCCTCGCAAAGTGTATCTGGAACTTTTGGACCAAAATATCGCCTTATCAAAATCAAATATACTGGGGCATTGTAGCTGTACTTGCCGCTATATGTATTTTCCTGATTTTTTCGCGTATTTCCGCTTCTTACAGTGCGAACGCTTGGAATAACTATCTGACCGCTCTTAATTCGGGAGATGTTGAGAAACTCGAAGAACTCACGAATAATTACAAATCCGGCGAAGTCGCTACTCGAATTCGGCTGAGTATCGGTGAAATTCTTCTCGAAGAAGGATGTAATCTGGCAATTACGAAAAAAGAAGGTGCCGTTGAAAAACTGGAAAAAGCTCTCGAAAACATTGTAAAAGCTCAATCGTTAGCAGGTTCCGTCAGTTCCGACACACAATTGGCACAACAAGCCGCTTACGATCTTGCGCAAACATACGAAGCTCTTGCCACTTTCAGAAAAGGCAAAGACGACAAAGAAAACGCCATTAAGGAATTCGAACAAATCGTTTCCAAATGGAAAAACGGCGTTTACACACAAAGTGCGGAAAAGCATCTCGCATATTTGAAAAATCCCGCTACTGAAAGATTTTTCAATTATTATGAGAACTACGTACCGTCTGCGGAAACAAATAAGACTCCTTCATTTTCAACTCTTGGCAGCGGTAATTTGTCACCTGAGGATTTCGCCGGTGTTCTTGAAGACATGCTGAAAAACCAACAGCAAGAAAATGATGAACTAAATCCAGAATTGCCGCTGACCCTTCCTGAGGAACCACAACAATCAACAGAAGAAGCTACAGCAAAGCCGACGACTGAAACTGAATAGTGTGCCGCACAGCCATAAATTGCTTTGAGGTTGTAATTGCGTTACCCGCCGAGCCCTGCTCGGCGATGTACTCCCCGGAGGAATCTGCCGTTCAGGCATAAATTGGTTCCGGGGCTAACTAATATTGGTTCCGCCCCTAACGGTTTTATTCTTTTTTTTCGTCTTCACGTTTTTTCATTTCTTGCTCGAGTTGATATTTCAACTTCATTTCTTCGGCAATATTTTTATTGCTAATTCGTTTGTAGTGCATTTTTATTGAGAAAAAATCTAAGCAAGCGAGAATCATCGTCCAAAAAATAAAGAGAATGGCCAATGCCCATGAAAAAACAAAATAATTGGGCGACTTCGCTGGTGAAAAACCCATACCAGCGAACATACAAATTCCGCACAAACCAATAAGAATTGAAATCTGTATTCGTCGACGGTATTGCCGACGAAGAAAAATTTCTTCTCCTTTACTGACATCGTCATTATCTTTAAGCTGCCGTAAAGAAAAAGATAAGCTCCGCGTTTGCCAGATTGCGAAACTTATCGCAAAGACAATTAAAAGAAAAAAAGCTACTTGAACATGTTCCATGTTTTCCATTACTTTTTCACTTATTATAGCCAAGGTCTTTTATGACGCTAAGCATTTCCTCATAAGTAATAAATCTACGACGATTTTTTAATTTATAATCATCAATTGCCGCAGCCAACTCTTGTGCTTCTGGCGACAATCCATCATAACAATTTGAGAATTGTCTGCGTTCCACTCCCTGCGGAGGGGCACTTTGCGGATTCATGCTTCTTCTTGTTACAAATGGATAATTTACTTGATCATTTGACATTTTTGACCTTGAAAAACAAAAAACTTTTTGGTTTGACTTTCTGAACTGTCACGCTCTGACATTCATCGACATTCGCATACTTTGTATACTACACGTTACTACACAAATTGCCATACCCCGTTAAAAATTTTTACGTAATATACCGCACGTGGTCAATGTGTTGCATTTTATTCACTTCGTAAACCCTTGCTTTTCCCGCAGGGTAAACAAGGATAACTGCGGTTTAATGACTACGCATGATATAACGTTCCTCACTCATTATTACTTGTATGCTAATTTCTAAAAATGTATGGCTAACTAAAAATTGCATATACCAATAACCTGTTCATAATATGTTTGCGACATATCTACAACTTATTGTTTTTTGGGAAATTATCAACACCGTTTCCACACTTATGCTATTTCTGCAGTTTTTTCTACAGGAAAATTTACTTATTAAACAACTATTTCAACACTTTTTCCCAAAAATACATACATGTTTTGTCCATGAATTACAGCGTGAAACTGTATTTTCTTCTGTTATGAACAATTATTCTTGGAACATTACTACTACTATCAATATTTAAATATTTAATAAGTTTTAAATAATATAGCATATTTTTTACTTACTCAAATAAAAATGACAAAGAGCAATTGCAAGAGCATCAGCGACGTCTGGAGGTTCTGGATATGTCGGCAATGAAAGCTCAAGTTGGATCGCTCGTTGCATTTGATCTTTTTTTGCTCTTCCGTTGCCGGTGAGAATTTTTTTTATTTGAGTTGCGGCGTAAGGATATACAGAAATCTCATGTTGGGCCGCTGCCAAACAAATTGCACCTCTTGCGTGTCCCATTAGTATTGCGGTTGTCGGACGGTCATAATGGGAATAAAGTTCTT
>JBOFQC010000626.1:0-5023 GCA_051660725.1 Thermoguttaceae bacterium | reverse complement strand
ACCGACATCCCCATTATAGCAACATATTGCGGATAATGCGATATGAACGCACCGGGATCAATTCCGATTCCTTTAGATGTCGCCCAAAGACTTAATCCGATGAAAAGCCAACCGATTCCCATCAGTCCCCAACCGACTGCGATTGTTTTTAAATTTATTCGCTTCAGCTTTTCGTCGAGTTCCGGGTCGCCTTTTCCAACGCCCAGCTTTTTAGCGAACCACCGGAAAATTATCGGAACCGTTGGTAAACAAGATAAAGCAAGCATTGCGAAATTCAGCAACATATATTTTGCGAGTTCTTCGTGGTCGGCAAAATAAATGAGCATAATCACAGCCGACATGAAAGCACCGACAGCCATCATTGTAAAAGTCTCGAAGAAAACGGCAGCTGCCGCAAAACTGGCTCGGACATCTTTGCTGCGAATAATGTCGGACCGCATTATCACAACCATTGCTTTTCCAGGCGTGTATTTGCCAAGTTGACTGATATAGTAAGCTCGAATCGAAGCAAAAAGCGTTGGCTTTTGCCCCATTTGACGAAGAATGTACCACCAAAATATTGTGGCAGGAAAAAAACCCATTAGAAAAAATACACCGGAGTAACAGAACCAATCAAGATGAATTTTGTTCCAATCGTATTTTACCAGTTCACCCCAAGATTTATGTAACTGTTGCGCTACCAACAAAAGTACGACAATAATTATGATGTACTTGATCCACGGAAAGATACGCTTTAGAAATTTGGGCATATTTTAGGTGTTGCTCCAGGTTGGGTGCATATATAAGCGGCATACCGATTTGCGTGCGAATTTATTTCGTCAAGTGGTTTTCCATCCAGAAAACCGACAATTGCAGCTGCTGTAAATCCGTCGCCTGCCCCAATTGTATCAACAATTTCGTCAGATGAAAGATTAACGCCAGGAAAATCGGACATTTTTCCGTCGCTGATTAACATACTTCCCTTACTGCCCCGTGTAAGGATAAGTAATCTAAGCGAATACTTTTCAATCAGAAATTCCGCTTGTTTCGTCGGATCATCTGACCCGATTCCTTCCATTTCGGCAAGAATGACAATTTCGTCGTCGTTCAATTTTAGAACATTTGCGTTCTGCAAGAGAACGGTAATTATTTCTTTATTGTAAAACGGAGCACGTAAATTCAAATCGAGTACCCGCAGTGCTTCAGGTTTGGCATTTTCGAGAAGCGTAAGCACTGTTTTTCTGGTAGTTTCCGAGCGGGAAGCTAGTGTTCCGAAACAGGTTGCATCAGCGTTTTTTACGTATTCAAGAGCTTCTGGAGTACATTCGATTCGATCCCAAGCGACATTTTCAAAAATCGTGTAACTTGGCTGTCCTCCAGCTGAAATCTCAACGCCAACAGAACCTGTTGGTACGCCGTTCACCCGCTGTACAAGAGCATCTGCAAGACCAATAGAGCTGAAGAAATCGACAAGTTTTTGGCCTGCCTCGTCATTACCAACCGCCGAAAGATAAGCGGCATCTGCTCCGAGAACTTTCGCGTGATAAGCGAAATTAGCCGGCGCGCCGCCCGCCTTTGCTCCACTTGGAAGCAAATCCCAAAGCACTTCGCCAATTGATAATATTTTGTGTGGCATGAATACGGAAAGAAAAATCGCCGAGCAATTATACTTACGCTTGAATGTTTTGTAGACACGTAATACCCGGAAGTTGCGCGGAGAACCGCTGCACTTCCGGCTCGTGTTGGTACATTTCTTTCACGCGAAAGTCTTACTTCAAAAACTCTTTCAACTCGAAATCTTCGGGAATGGATTTGCCTTGGTTTTCAAGCGTCTTTTCGTAAACCCTGACCGCATCGTAAATGTCACCGTAATACGACGACTCTGGTTCAAGATAAATGATAGGATACTTTTGCAAAACCTCGTTCCACTTTGCGAAAGCCTGGTTAAAGGTTTCCTGTGCTTCTCCATATTTTTCCGAATTTGACTCGGTAATCGCTTTCGAGGTAATCGCCAGAGTTTCATTTACCAGATTATCTTTTTTAAGCATCAGGTCAACGTACCCTTGAAGCGGAAATCCCGGCTGGAGTTTCAAACCTCTTTTACGCAAGCAGTCAACATACAAGGCCGCGACTTTAAGCGTTTCATCGCGTACTTCAGGAAGCGGAGCCAGCTTCATATATTCAACGCCACTGTTAATTCCGGCGTAAACGCGGGCGATTTTAACCAATGCTTCTGTAGCATTTTCGTAATCACCTTTTTTATATAAATTCTCCGCATATTCCAAAGCAGGTCGTACTTCTTTTAGTTCTCCGTCATACTCCAATCTTTCCCGGATGTATTGCTGCAAAGGGAATGTTTCCGGAAATAATCTGTCTTCAGCGTCAAGAATAATGACGTATCTGACTGCGAGGTCAAGAATGTCTCTTGCAAACTGCGCGTCTTTGCCAATATCTTCGAACCCTGGTTTTCCAATGAGGTCTTCCCAGCATTTCATAGCGGCAAGCCAGATGCGATTAGCACCCGATTGGTCACCTTCCCGGTAAACCTTTCTGGCCTCGAACAAACTACGACGTCCTTCAATAACTTCGTCTTGTTGTTCGACGTCGATTTTTCTTGTCCAGTGGTCGTAGTTGAGAATTCCACGGAAAAGATCAGACATGTGCTTGTCCAGAGCAATTGTAACGAGTCTTTCTCGAATATCATTCGCTTCTTTTTTCAGTTCTTTATCTTCAATAAAGTCAACAAGCATTTTGGGATCAATTTTGACGCCGCTAATTGACTTGCTAGACAACAAGGAAAACTCGTTGCTCATTCGTGACAATATTTGCTTATCCTGTTCGTCAACCAAAAGCCTCGGAACATCAAGAAGATGTTGATATTCCGGCTTTAGGAGTTTGCGTTTGACGTCTTCAGTGATAGCCGCAAACTTTTCTTTCCAGTCAGGCATTGTTTCGTCGAGATGCTTTTTGATAATTTCAGCTTCGGCGTCATGTGACTTTTCAATCCAGTCTACAAGAATTGCCTGTTGTTCTTCACCATTGGTGAATTCCAAAAGTTTTTCCCAGTTATCAAGAACCTTTTTGTCGTACAAGCCAGGTTCAAGGGCTTTAAGCTTTTCGACTAACTCTTTTTCTTCTTTATCCAACGCGACAAATTCGAGAAGAGTGGTTTCCCAAATCTTATCTGGATCGTCACGTCTTGGAATGGCGGTTTTGAACTTCATACCACCGAACTCGTCCCATTCTTTTTCGGCTTCCAGCCAAGCAGCTTTGATTTCGGCTGTAATGTCGTCGTTTGGATTTTTTCTTCCGTCCAACGCCAACCAGTCAGCGTAGTGAATCAAATTTTTACGCGAATTCTGGTAATAAAGTTGCTCAGATTGTTTACCGATGTCGCCACCTTGGTCGACAAGTTTTTCGCCTTGATGATACCATTTTCTACCAAGCAACCAGTTATCACGGTCACGCAGTGTCGGCGTTTGATGTCGTGTGTGAAAATCATCATCTTCACGAAGAAGTCTTCTATACTGTTCCTTTTCGTCGGCAATTCCGATTTTTTGCGAAATTGTCCAACCCGCCTTTTGGAATAGTATCGGTGAAGAACGATTGTATTTCGTTCCTTCGTCGATGAAATCGAAACCAAGAATTACCCAGCGGTACCGCTCACGGTAATCATCAAACTCAGCCGACGCATTGTAAGCGAGCCGCCAACCAAGAAATTCCCAAATCGTAATGAAGTGCGGTTCGAGCCGAATAATCTGGTTGCTCGTGGCAATAACGTTATTCCAGTCTTTCTTCTTTTCGAACTCTTGTGATTGGTACCAAAGCAGTGAAATTGCCACACCACGCAAACCTAGGGTTGCCAATTTAATGGCACTGCCAGCAGGATCAATTTCACCGAGCTGAACCTCGGCAAGATTTGCACCTTCTTTTATTTGCGCAAGCGTTCCGCCAGGACGCGTCGCCTGACCGCCCGGTGCTTCTTTTAGGACTGTTGGACGCCCCAATTGAAACAACGTAATTACACATATCATTATAAAAATAGCATATGTGATTTTCCAGTAAAATGAGCGTGTATTCATAGTATATTTTAGGCTTTAGGCGTTGGGCCTTAGGCTTTAGGGGAACTGGTTATAGGTGATAAGTGAATACGGCAAATATGTCCCTTGCGAATAGAAAATCTTACCTCTTATTACCTCGTACCTAACGCCTAACGCCCAATGCCTTATTTTGCTATTTCTCTATTGCTAAGTATTATGTATGCGACGATATAAAGTGGTAACAAATAGGAAAACGTCATCAAACCGTTCTGTATCATCCAGTTCGGAGAAATGTTAAATCCATTTGCCAGAGCATCGTAATATAGGCTGTAGTCGGAAAGCGGGGGAATCGCTTGACCAAACAACGCAATAAACGCACCGTATATACGGTCAATCGCTTTAATAAAAGCAGTCGCAAAATTATTTTGCAAATCTTGAACCAGGTTTTGGTGCGATATAATTCTAACAAGTGCCTCAACTGGCCCACCACCAAGGAATTCGAGCAGACCGATGTTCAGCAACATTTGCTTGAAAAAGCCGGTAATCATTATACCGAGTGTCGCAACCATTGTTACTGGTCCACTTAGGAATGTACTGAAAAGCACACCAAAAGCGATAACCAATAACATCTGTTGCCAGATGCCGAAGAAACCTTTCACGAAGTTAAACGGCACATTCGCGTCTGTTGCCCTTAAATACAGGTCCGCTTGGGCTACACCAATATACTGTTGGCTTTCACCGCAACGAAGCCATAATTCGGTGTGTCCTTTGGAAACAAGGTCGTCGAACAGATCGAATTCCTTCTTTTGCGCAAGCGGTTCGAATTCCTTAAGTTCCGCATCGCTGGGAGTACGAACTTCTTTGCCGTCAACGCGAACTCTACGCTGCAATATCTGAGCAAAAGTCGTGTCAATTTTACGGGGAATGAATATCGACTTAATTACAAATTCGTCTGTACTGAATGTCGTAACGTCCACAAACAGACCGGTTTGGGGATTTCTGAG
>JBOFQC010000625.1:0-4742 GCA_051660725.1 Thermoguttaceae bacterium | reverse complement strand
CCAATTCGTCGCGCACTTTGCCGCAAACGACTTTACTTCCGCCTGTACAAGCCGGGATTTTGCCGACCAAGCCGCTTCCGCCTGTCCCGGGAGGGTTTACGTCTGGCACGCCGCTTCCGCCGAAATTGCCGACGCATGTTCACACGCATGAATCCTCTTCAGATTCAGCAGTGGTTGAGGACAAAAAAATTGCCCTTGCGCAAACTGATGATAAACCAGCAGTTAATGAAATAACCGCAGATGAAAACTTAGCCGAGGATAAAACGGCTGATTCTCTCCAGATTCCAGAGTTAACGAAAAAGAAATCACAGCCGGAATCCGCAGAAAAACAACTGCCTCAACCGACAAAACAACCGGTACAGGCGGAAGTTGCGAAAAAAACTCAGACGCAAAAACAATCCGCTGCGCAACCGCCGGCCCAAAGTGCAGGTGTCAAAAGTTCGGAACCGGCGAAAAAAAGTCAGCATGATTCGCTGATTAAAGTTGTTGATTTGCCGCCGCTTCAGAATCAACATGACGACACATCTCCGAGCGGCATCACGAAACTTGCTTCTAACCAGAAAACCGGCAAAAAAGGTGAAGTAGTCCGTTCACTTGCTCCGGTTTCGCCAACTGACACCAATGCGGGACTTGGTAGTGGTACGGCGTCTGGCGGTTCTGTGTTGACACCACAAGAACAAATCGTTATACAGCCACGAGATTATTCGCAAGGTTCGAAAAAACCGGCAGATTCCAAACTGACAGACACCAAACCGGCTGGTGACAAACAGGCTGTTTCGTTGCGAGAAAGTGACACCGCTCAAGATTCTGCTTCGTTGATGAACGACCAAATAGCGAGTCGCCTTAAAGCGGCATTGCAGGAAACCGAAACGGAGTCATCAGAACCGGATATTTTTGCAATTGCCGGCGAAAACGATTCGCCAAAACCGAAGTCTTCACCAGCTCCGCAAACGCCGCAATCACGGACTTCACCGTCTTCGGTGTCAAAACCACAAGTACCGCAGTCGGCGGTATCAAAATCGGCGGTATCAAAATCGCCAGAGCAAAAATCTTCAGAACAAAAAGCAGCGTTAGCCAAACCGCGGACGCCGGAATCTCAGACACCAAAATCACCTGTGCAAAAAGTGCCGCAAACTGCTTCCGGTCAGGCTGCACAACAAAAACAAGTTCAAGGTAAAAAGCCGACGCAGGTGTTGAAAAAAGGGAAGCCAATCAACGACGAACAGTACGACCAGTTGATAAATAATTTTGTTTCCACCACAATTCCGGTGCAGGTGATTGACGAAAACGACCCGGCAATTCGTCTCGCCATGAAAGAAATGGAAGAGAAACAAAAAGAGAAGGAAAAGGAAAAAGCGAAACAACTGGCTGCCCAACAAGCCAAGTCGGGCACTGTGCCGGGCATACAACTGAAATCAGCCAGTGACCGGGAAATACAGGAAGAAGAAATAAACACCGGTCCCACTGCGGCACCACGCTCATTTTTACCGGAATGGTACGCTCAGGTTCCGTTCTGGTTCTGGATGGTTTTCAGCTTGGCGTTTATTTCTTCGGTTGTCTTTGCCGCAATCTTGATTATTGGTCGGATTTAGTTCGCTTCGGACAGAAAAAGCGTCCAAGCGGTCCGACTAAAATTGCCGGCAGGATTATAATGTCTCCGATCAATGCAACAACGAGCATTGCGCAAAGCATCCACGAAAAACGGGATATCGGCACAAATCCGCTTACGCAGAAAACCAACATACCCAGGCCGCAAATAATCGACGTTTGTACAAGTGCGTTGCCGCAATTCAGGAACGCAAACCTTACGGCGTCAACTCTGTTCATGCCGTCTTTCCAGCCGCGTCGGAACCACGTCAAAAAGTGTAGCGTCCCGTCAACTGCGATACCGAGCGCAACGCTTGCTGTCATCATTGATCCCATATCAACTGGTGCGCCGAGCAGTCCCATTGTGCCGAAGATAACCGCACTTGGAAATATGTTCGGTATCATCGACAACAAGCCGGGAAGTACGCCCTTGAGCAGAACCATCATTGTGAGTGCGATTAGCACGAATGCGCCGACAAAACTTTTGATCAAATCGGTGAGAAGCTGTTTCTGCGTTCTGTGAACGAGTGGCACCGCTCCACATATTACGACTTTTGCATCTTGAATATTCGAAGATGAGTTTTCCACGAGTTCTTTTGCTGTTTCGTTCAGCTGCGTCAGTAACGGCGCGTATTCGAAACTCTTATAAGCCGGCACACGTAAACTTATACGCCACAAAGAATCATTTTCGTCTTCGTTGTGGAACCGTATCTGTTTGAACCGGTCAATTTCTGTTTGGAGCCGCTTGTTTATTGCCGCTCTTCTTGCAGTTGCAGACGCTGTCTGTCTGGTTTCGCGTGGAAGATTCGGAGCAAAATTCAAGGCGGAAACGCTTCCTTCTATCTCCGGTATGTTTACTAATTCGCGTTCAAGTGTTTGCACCAGATAAAACTGGTCGAGAGCTGTCATATCCGGATTCGATTTCTTCGGAATCTGAAGTACGACTTCAATTGGAATCAGTCCGCCAATTTTGTGTTCCAGGTAATCGTAATTTTGTATCACCGGAGCATTCTTGGGGAACATTCCGTGAAACGTCACGGTTGTTTTCAGCTTGCTGACGCCAAAAATAGTCCAGGCAAATATCGCGATGCCAACAATGGCCAGAATATAGTGATACCGCTCAACAAATCCCGCAACAAATCGCCACGGTGATTGGAAATACTGACCACTGAGTTGCGAAAAATCTTCCGTTACAGTTCCGCCATGTTTGTTTTGATTCAATTCGTCGAATTGAGTTTGAAACAGCGAGTCTTCTGCCTGCTCTTTTGTTTGTTCACTTGCGACGGAATTTGTTTTAGCACTTGATATTACGGTGTCATCGCTTGCAGCAGGTGTCATGTTGTTCACGCCGCAAGGAAGTAAATTCTTGTCGTCTTTCTTGGAACACTTAAGTTTTTTAACCGGAAACTGTTCCAGAATCGCCGGTAACAAAAGAAGCAACCAACCGGTTCCAAGCACAAGCACAAATGTGGCGTATATTCCGAAGTTTTTAATCGGCACCACTTGGCTCACGGTAAGCGAGCTGAACCCGATAATTGTCGTGAAACAAGCCAACGAGCAGGGCAAAAAAGCTCGTTTTATACATCTCAGGGGCGCGCCTTGAATCCCTTCTTCGCTCACACATTCCCGGTAATAATTTACTATGTGAACTCCGGCAGAGATGCTCAACACGAAAATCAACGACCCGATCAGGAGCGAAATCGAGTCCATGTGCGAACCGGTATAGTAAATAAGCGCATTCCCCATTTCCGAGTTTAACAGAGCGATGAAGAAAACGATAAAAGACAAAAACGTGTTTCTGAAACACAAATAAAGCAGCAGCAAGCATACAACCATGAAAATAGGTAGCAGCATTATCATGGTTTTTTCGGCTGCGGCGTCAATTTCGACGCTATCAATCGTCGGGCCGGCAAGGTATATTTTATCATTTGGCAAATCAACAATTTCACCCACGACATTACGTACGTGCTTAATAGCCGTTTTTCTGTCATCGGCACCTTCCCGGGAAACGAGTAAAACCATGCAACCTTGCGTAGCTTCGGAATCAATCAACCAGCCTTTTAACCGGGAAATCGCCTCTTTTTGTGGCAATCCCAAAGGCGGAAAAGTCAAATCCTTAAGAAGCGATTTAGTCGTATATATTTTGTCGAAATACGGATTCGGAACCGATTCTGTAGGACTAAGAAGTTTCTCAGCGATTTTTTCTTGTCGTTCATCTTCGACTGCGCAGCCATCCCAACTCAGCATCAGAAGTTCGCCTTCTGGAAAATTTGAGTAGTACCAAAGAAAAGCGTGCGTCTCAGGGAATTCTTTCGGCAACCAGTCGGCCACCTGATTCGACATCGTAGACCTTGCGTGTAGCGCACCAAACACGATTAGTGGTATCATCAAAACAGAAGCAACGATGATTCCTAATCGTACGTTTTTTGAAAAGTATTCTTTAGTTTCCATTTTTTTACCTTTATTGACATTTGCGAAAAATTTGAGTCGGTTTGTTAAGGTAAAACTCGCGCGAGTTCTCGACTTTTGCGACTTAGTTGCACTTCGTCACGAAAGTCAGGATCAAATTTTTTGAAAACGTCATTATTTTTGCCACATCCTGGACAAATAAAATATAAGGCAACTTGCGGAAATAGCAAGAGGACAATAAGAGCAAAGTACAAGAACGGAGCGATAAAACCAAGTTGTAAACCTAGGTGCTTTAGGCGGGTTGGAAAACAACCATCACCCGTATTTGTCAATAAAATTTACACTAACACTAATCCTAACGCACAGTATAGACGCATCTTGATTTATTTGTTTAAACATGCAATAATGATATATTGGAATGTTTTTACGTATTCAATGTTGTATTTTACAAAATATTTTAGTTCGCAAATTTGTCAAATAAGTAGGTGTATTACAATGAAAAAAACCAACCGACGCGATTTCATTAAAAAAAGTACAGCAGCAGTTACCGCTGTTGGATTCACCCCGTATTTATTATCGAGCGTTCAACCGGCTCGCGCGGAGTCTGCAAATGACAGACTACAAATCGGCGGTATCGGCGTTGGCGGAATGGGCCGTGGAGACTTGAGCGAATTTACCGCACTCGGTGACGTTGTGGCCGTTTGCGATGTCGACGCAAATCATGTGTTAGCAGCCCAAAATCACGG